>CAZXLA010000012.1:4262-7688 GCA_964641895.1 uncultured Tepidisphaeraceae bacterium | reverse complement strand
AGCAGCGTTTCCGCCAGCAGTTCGGCGCAGGTTTGCAAATCGAAAAGCGAGCACAACTCGACCTGCGTGTGCATGTAGCGGTTGGGAATGCTGATCAGCCCCGTCGCCACGCCGCCGCGGGTGAGTTGCATGGCGTTTGCATCGGTTCCCGTGCCACGGGGGGCGGCGGCGATCTGAATGGGAAGTTTTTTCTTTGCCGCGGCGTCGGTGATTAAGTTGAACAGGACGGGATTGATATTCGCCCCACGTTCGACCACCGCCCCGCCGCCCAGTTTTATTTCGCCGGCGACTTTCTTATCCGCGCCCGGGTTATCCGTCGCGTGTGTCACATCGACCGCGATGCCCACCTGCGGATCAATCCCATAACAGCTCGTCTGCGCGCCGCGCAGGCCAATTTCTTCCTGCACGGTGGCCACGCTGTACACGGCGCACTTAAGTTTTCGGCTCTCCACCGCCATGCGCAGCGCTTCCATCACCACCCATGTGCCGACTTTATTATCCAGCCCCGGCGAAGCGATGTAATCCTTGCCGACCTTCGTCAAGCCGAGCTTGTACGTCACCGGGTCGCCGATCTGCACAATTTCGAGGGTCTCTTTCTTATTCTTCGTGCCGATATCGATCCACAGGTCGATGCGCTCCACCTTGCCCTGGTTGCGTTCTTCGGGCTTCATGAGATGGATCGGCTTGCGGCCGATGATGCCGGGGATCGGGCCGTTCTTCGTGTGAATGGTGAGGTTCGAGCCGGGCAGCACGGTGTTATCGATCCCGCCGACGGCTTCGAAATAGATGTAGCCTTCGTCATTGACGTAATTGACCATCAGCCCGATCTGATCCATATGCCCGGCGAGCATGACCCGCGGGCCTTTCTTCGCGCCGGCCATCACCATCACGTTGCCGTGAACATCGGTTTCGATTTTGTCGGCCCACTTGCTCATACGCTTGCGCACGATGCGGGCGACGGGCTGCTCAAAGCCGCTGACGCTGGGGGTTTCTTCGATTTGTTTCAGAAAATCGAACGATTCAGATCGCATTGCCATAGCTGATGTTTCCTTCCGCCGACATTGAAATACGATGACGTGTCAAATGTTTCAAGCAACGAGCAATTTGTCGTTCGTAAAGAAGTGTGAACCGCAGATTAACGCAGATTCTCTAATGGCATCAGTTACAGCAAGAAAGCAATCTTTCAAACTTTTGTTGTCCGACTGTGCGCTTCAAAGCTCTCCCGCCGAAAAGCACTCGCTATCTCCGTCCCGAATTTATCTGCGTTAATCTGCGGTTAAATACTCTGCGATTCAACCCGAGAAAGTACGCGCATTTTGATCCCATGCTTCGGCCGCAGCGTGATCATCGCGTACGGAACAACTTTCTGATCCGTCACGCGCTCGAACCTTACCCGGCGGATCATCGTGGCGAGCATGAGCGTCGTCTGCATCATGGCGAAGTTGGCACCGATGCAGAACCGCATCCCCCCGCCGAAGGGAAGGTACGTAAACTTCGCCAATTTTTCGGTGCGCCCGTCGAGGAAACGCTGAGGGTCGAACGTCAGCGGACTATCCCACAACCTCGGATGGCGATGCGTGAGATACGGGCTGATCAGTGCAAACTCGCCGGCTCGAATGGTGTACGGGCCAACCACATCGTCTTTGATCGCATGTCGCCCGATCATCCACGCCGGCGGATAAAGGCGCATGGCTTCTTCAATCACGGCGCGCGTGAGTTTGAGATTCGCCAGATCGTCCGCGCTTGCCGAACGGTCCTGTAGTACGCCTGCGGCTTCGCGGAACAAATCATCCTGAATCGCAGGATGTTCCCCCAGCAACCATAACGCCCACGTGAGCGCATTGGCCGTCGTCTCATGCCCCGCAATAAGAATCGTGACGGCTTCGTCGCGAAGCTGAAGATCGCTCATCCCCTCGCCGGTCTGCTCGTCCCGAGCGCTCAAAAGCATCGAAAGCAAGTCGGTCTGGCGATCGCTTTCGCCTTCGCGACGTTTGGCTTCGATGGCTCCATAAACAAACTCATCCAACACACGAAGCGACGACTTAAACCGCACATACTTTGGCAGCGGAAACCACAGCGGCAAAGAAAGCGGATTGGTGATGATATCGTTGGTGCGTTCCAGCACCTCGGTAACCGCGGCGCTCACACGCTGCAGTTCCGCGCCGGCCGGCATACCCATCAATGTCTGCACGGCAATGTGCAGCGTGGCGGTCATCAGCTCGCGGAAGATATCGCAGACGTTGTTGGTTGTAGGTGGCAGGTTGTCGGTCGTTGATTGTCGGTTCGTTGCTGCACCAGCAGTCGACGCTTCCAACCCGCGACGCACAACCCCCAACCTCCAGCCGCCAATCATTTCCTCAGTCGCCGTCACCATCGTCGTGGCGAACCCCGCGATCCGCTGCCGATGAAACGCCGGCGTGGCGATGCGGCGCTGCCGTTGCCATAGTTCGCCTTCACTGGTCACCAGCCCGTCGCCCAATACCAGCCGCGCCTTGAGGTATCCGCGTGTGCGCTTGGAATAGTTGGAGGCGTTGTCGACGAAGATACGCTTGATCAAATCGGGATGCCGAAGAATCGTCGCCTTATACGGCCCGAGGCGGATGAAGACCGCTTCGCCGTCGCCGGTATCCAGAAACGCCTGCTCCAGCGTCTGCAACGGATTGGCACGCATGCGGGCGGCCAAGCCAATGATCGGCGCTCCGGGCGCGAGGGGCGCTCGGGAGGGATTGCTGACGGGTGTATCATTCATGTATCCGACGCGATTGTATACTTGATGCGACTTCAGTGACTATGCGTCGCGGCTTCGAGGTCCGTTTTCACTTTCGGTGAAATTTCGTTTCGCGCGATCACCACCAGCAACAAACTCCATGCCGCCGTCGCGCAAAGGCTGAAAGGCATCTGCAGAAGGCTCGGCAACGAATAGGTGAGTGCGACGGCGGGAAGCCAGAACACCCACGCGGGGATTAGAATCGGCATCACGGTTCGAACGTACCATGCCGGCCCGAATCCGCTAAACACCCGCCCGAAGTTCCACCCGCATTTACGCAGCGGGAAATAGACGGCCGCCACGCCGGTGCCGAGCGTGGGGGTGAAGATAAACTGGTCAATAAACGTTTTAATCGCCACGGTTTGAAAATCGGCCTGTGTACCAAACAAGTATCCCAAAGTGCGATAAAGTGAGTCGACCAGCACGGCCATGAAAATGAAATAAAAGCTGTCGAACAGCATCTCCCCCCATCGCCGCCGCAGGCGATGGCCGGGTAACGTGAAGCGCTTAAACAGCTCCGGCAACACCACCCCCGCCACCAGCCCGCCGACGGCGCTGAAGCTGTAGCCGAACCGGGCTTTGAGTTGAGCAATGGTCGCACACGCCCGCGTTACCGGGGGCAGGTGGTAATAGCTGACGACAAACCCAACGCCGCAAAG
>CAZXLA010000012.1:0-4162 GCA_964641895.1 uncultured Tepidisphaeraceae bacterium | reverse complement strand
CGGATGCGCCTGATGCGGCCCGCGTTCGCCCGTCGGTGTGAACCCCATTCGCCGATACAGCGCCTCGGCGGCGGTGTTGCCTTCGGTGACGTGCAGCGAAAGTATTGCGGCGCCGATCTGCCGGCCCCACGCCTCAACCAGATCAACCAGCCGCCGGCCGATCCCCTGCCGCCGAGCCGATTGAGCAACCCACATTGAAACCAGGAAGACGTTGTCGGGCTGATCCGCCGGCACATACCCCGCGGCGATCCCGCACGGCGTTCCATCGGCTTCGAGCGCGAGGTGACAGATGCCCGTCGTGCCGTTGGACCATGCAGCCGCCTTTTCCTGCCATTGCGCGTCGGTGAACGAAGCTTCGCGCGCAAACGTCGACCCGAACGCGGCGGGCGTATCCTGGAGCGCCGTCAGCCGAAGTTGCTTCAGCAGCATCGCGTCGGCGGAAGTGAGCGGGCGAAGTGTGGCCATGAGGCGGCTTCCTGCCGATACTTCTATCAGCGTTTGATTCATTTGATAAGGCAAGGTGATCAATGCCCCCCGACAAATCCGAAAAACCGCTCGGCATGAAAGCCTACGGCCACATCGCCCACCTGCCCGGCTCGCGCCTCGGCCCGGGCGATCACAAACTGACTGAAGGCCAGGCGAAGATTCTCACCGTCAAGGCGCGCGATAAACACGACTTAATCATCGTGCGCGAAAAGCTCGACGGCTCGAACGTGGCGGTCGCCCGAGTCAACGGCGAACTGATTCCGCTAGGCCGATCGGGCTATCGCGCCATTTCAAGCAAGTACGACCAGCACCGGTTCTTTGCGTTGTGGGTCATGGAGAACGTTTCCAAGTTCGAATTTGTGCAGGAAGGCGAACGCGTCAGCGGGGAATGGCTGGCTCAGGCGCACGGCACGCGCTACGAGCTCACACACGACCCATTCGTGGCATTCGATATCCTCCGCGCGCAGGAACGTGAGCTTCACGAAATATTTCAGGCCAGATGCGTGGAAGCGGGCCTGGTACTACCCCACCTGCTGCACGTCGGCGGGCCGATTTCGATCGAGCAAGTCATGGCCATTCTGGAAGGCGGCGCCAGCGACCGAAGAAACGGCTTCCACGGCGCGATCGACCCGGTAGAAGGCGCGGTGTGGCGGTGCGAACGCAAAGGCGCGGTGGATTTCCTGGGTAAATACGTCCGCCCCGAAAAATCCGACGGCAAATACCTCCCCGAACTCAGCGGCGGCGAGGCCGTATGGCACTGGCGGCCGGGGAAACGTGATTGACGTAATTACAACCTGTATTTACAATTCCGAGTATGAAGACATTAAATATTCGCCTCGGCCGCCGAGAGGCCGACGCGATCAAAACCCTCCGAGCAGCGGGTGAGAATGTTTCGGAGGTGCTTCGAGAGGCGTTGGTCGCACGCGCCGCGAAGAAAAAAACGCGTAAAGCGAGCAAGGCTGAAGTGCTCGCCAAGCTTGACGCGATCTACGACCGGCATCCCGGCCCGGTTCCGGAATATATCGAACTGGGAATCGATGCGACCAACCGCCAGCAAATGTCGGCCTACATCCGCAGCAAGATTCTCCGGAAGCGCGGGAAGAAGGCATGATCCTGATCGACACCAACGTCATTCTCGCGTTGCTCGATCGATCCGACGACAATCATTCTGCCGCCCGCGAGCAGACGCCGGGGATGCGTGAGTCGGGTGTGCTTCTCGTGCTTCCGATACTGGCGGAGGTCACCCATTTTCTTCGAGCGACTCATCTTTATGATCGCTTTGATGATTTACTGGACACGCTTGATGCGCGCTACGAACAGACGGAGCACCTTCTCAGTCATACAGAAACGATGGGCTGGTTGAAACGGCACGCTTCACACAAGCCCGACTACGCCGACGCGCACTTGGTCATGCTGACGGCCAGGAATCGAAAATGGCGCGTGTGGAGCTTCGACAGCGAATTCCAGACCATCTGGCGCCGCCCCGACGGCTCGGCGGTGCCGATGGCGGTGCGGCGGTGATCATCGGGGCTATGTCGCCGGGTGCCACTTCTCCGCGATCTTTTGCCTGCATTCTTCAATGAATGCTTCTGTATTCATCGTCCCGCGCAGTGTGTCGGTCGTCACGTCATAGTACGGCCGCACGCTCACCGTTCCTGCTTCGGCCTCTTTCTCCCCCACTGTCAGCAGGAATGGAATCTTTCCCAGGAGCGCGTTGCGCACTTTTGCGCCAATTTTGTCGTTCGAGTCATCAAGCTCGACACGAAGTCCGCTCTGATTCAACTTCGCAGTAACCCTGTTGGCATAGTCAGTCGCCTTCTCGCTGATGGACAGCACCGCAACCTGCACCGGCGACAGCCACAGGGGGAATGCGCCGTTGAAATGTTCGATCAGCACGCCGATGAAGCGTTCCATGCTGCCGAACGGGGCGCGGTGGATCATCACCGGGCGGTGGGGTTTGTTGTCGGCGCCGATGTATTCCAGCTCGAAGCGCTCCGGGAGTTGGTAATCCACCTGCACGGTGCCGAGTTGCCATTCGCGGCCGATGACGTCTTTGATAATAAAGTCAATCTTGGGGCCGTAGAACGCGGCTTCGCCCGGCTCTTTGGTGAAGGGGACACCCAATGATTCGGCCGCGAAGGCGCACGCGTGTTCGGCGCGGTCCCATTGCTCGGGCGCGCCGACGTATTTGTTGCTGTCGGGATCGCGCATGCCGACTCTCACCCGGTAATCTTTCATGCCCAACGTGCCGAGAATAATTTTTACGAGTTCAAGGCAGCCGAGCAGTTCTGCCTGCACTTGTTCTTCCATGCAAAACAGATGCGCATCATCCTGGGTGAACCCGCGCACGCGGGTCATGCCGCCCAGTTCGCCGGATTTTTCCCAGCGGTAAACGGTACCGAATTCCGCCAGGCGAATCGGCAGATCGCGGTAGCTGTGCTGCTCGCTGGCGTAGATGCGAATGTGCATCGGGCAGTTCATTGGCTTGAGCAGGTAGCCTTCGATTTCGCCCTTCTCCATCATGTTGGCCAAATCGGCGCACGAGCATCCCTCAGCCGCCTTGGCGGAAATGAACTCGCGATCCACTAACGGCGGAAACTGACTTTCGCGATAGTACGGAAAATGCCCACTGGTCTTGTACAACTCCAGCCGGCCAATGTGCGGCGTGAACACCTGGCTGTACCCCTGCCGCGTCAGGTGCTCGCTGATGAAATTCTGTAACTCCTGCCGAACGATGGCGCCTTTGGGCTTCCACAAAACCAGACCTTGGCCGACCTTTTCATCAATGACAAACAGCCCCAACTGCGGGCCGATCACGCGGTGATCGCGCTTGCGCGCTTCTTCCTGTAGCTTCAGGTGTTCATCGAGTTTTTTCTGATCGAAAAACGCTGTGCCGTACACGCGCTGAAACCTGTCGCTTGAAACATCGCCGTGCCAGTGCGACTGCGCCACGCTCATAATCTTGAACGCCTTGATCTTTCCGGTACTGGGCACATGGGGGCCCATGCACAGGTCTTCCCAGTTTTTTCCCGGCTCGCCGTTGGCGTACCAACTGAGGCTCGCCGCCCCGCCGGCCTCGGCGCGACGGGCATTGTCGACCTTATACTTGTTGCCTTCCGCGCCCAGCCGCTTCATGCCTTCGTCGAACGAAAGCTCATACCGGGTAAACGGCCGATCTTCCTTGACGATCTCCGCCATCTCTTTTTCGACTCTCTCAAAATCGCCGGATGAAATCGGCTGATCGAGCGCGATGTCGTAATAGAACCCGGTCTCCAGCGCGGGCCCGTACGCCAGCAAGGCTTTGGGCCAAATGCGCCCGATCGCCTCGGCCATTACGTGCGCGGTGCTGTGCCGCAGCACGAGCAGCGCATCGGGGTCCCGATCGGTGAGAATGCTCACGGTGTGCTCGCCGCTGAGTGGGTACGACAGATCGACGACTTTGCCGTCCACCCGCCCCGCCACCGCTGCTTTGGCGAGGCCTTTGCCGATCGACTCGGCCAACTGCATGACGCTGCTGCCGTCGGGAAAATCTCGTTTCGAACCGTCTGGGAGAATTGCGACTGCCATGCTTGCCTCAAGATTAGAAACCACAGAGCCACGGAGGACACAGAGGAAGAAAGAATGAGAGCTGAGAAGTGAAAGATAAATTAGAAAAGTCTTCTGTATTTAGCCTTTC
>CAZXLA010000011.1:17657-41843 GCA_964641895.1 uncultured Tepidisphaeraceae bacterium | reverse complement strand
CCGCGCCACTTCCTGACAATCCTTATCGCCACGCCCCGAAAGATTAACCACGATCACCTGATCCCGCGACATTTTTCCGGCAATTGTGGCGACGTGGGCAAACGCATGCGCGGTTTCGAGTGCCGGCAGAATTCCTTCCAATTCGGCCAGTTGTTTGAAGGCATCGAGCGCTTCGGCGTCGCTGATATTCACATATTCGACACGACCGTTGTCTTTCCAATAAGCATGCTCCGGGCCGACGCCGGGGTAATCCAGGCCGGCGGAGCAACTGTGGACTTCGGCGGTTTGGCCGTCGTCGTCCTGCAGCACGTAACTGAGCGAGCCGTGCAGCACGCCGGGCCGGCCGGCGGTGAGGGCGGCGGCGTGGTGGCCTAGTTCGAGCGTTCTTCCACCGGCTTCGACGCCGATGAGTTTGACGCTCGCGTCGTCCACGAATGGATAGAAAATCCCCGCGGCGTTGCTCCCGCCGCCGACGCACGCGACGATCACATCCGGCAGTTTGCCTTCGGTCTGCATGCACTGCTCGCGGGTTTCGCGGCCGATGAAACTCTGGAAATCTCTCACGATCATCGGGAACGGGTGCGGGCCGACCACGCTGCCGATGATGTAATGCGTGTGCTCGACGCTTCCCATCCAATCGCGCATGGCTTCGTTGGTGGCGTCTTTGAGCGTCTTGCTGCCGCTGTGGACTTCGATGACTTTCGCGCCCATCAATTGCATGCGAAACACGTTGAGGTTCTGCCGGCGCACGTCTTCAGCGCCCATGTAAACATCACACTTCAGCCCGAACACCGCCGCCGCCGTTGCGCTGGCAACGCCGTGCTGGCCGGCGCCGGTTTCGGCGATGATGCGCTTCTTGCCCATGCGCCTGCACAGCAGAGCCTGGCCGATGGTGTTATTGATCTTGTGCGCGCCGGTGTGATTGAGATCTTCGCGCTTGAGGTAAATCTTCGCGCCGCCGAACTTTTCGGTGAGGCGCTTGGCGAAGTAGAGCCGCGACGGGCGGCCCACGAATTCCCGTAAATAGTATTCAAACTCGGCATGAAACTGCGGATCGCTCTTCGCCTTCTCGTACTCGGCCTGCAAATGCTCGAGCGCGAAGACGAGCGTTTCGGGAACAAACACGCCGCCATAAGCGCCGAAATGGCCGCTGGCGTCGGGGACTGCGGAGATCGATGTCATTGTGCAAATGGTAGGGGCGCGGTGCCGGCGGTTCAACGACGAAATTACTGCCCCTCCTGGTACTACGGAAGGGGGCTTGGGGGAGGGCGAAGCGCGACGTACGCCGTTCCCGCTCGACCCTCCCCCTGGCCCCCTCTCTGAGTACAGCGCGGAAGATAAATTAGCCCGTACCAACGTGCGAGCTATCTGCCGCCTCGGCTTCGGCGCGCTCTTCGCGTTCTCGATGCTGCTTTCGGCCGATCCAATAGCCGATGAGCGAACCGATCACGCCCACGCTCGCATAGTCGAGCGGCGTCGGTCGGGCGAGCGCGGCGAGCATGCCGGCGGGTTCGCCGATGGCGGCGTTCTGAAAACCATAAAAGTATGCGTTTACGTAACCGATCGTGCCCGCCGACAACGGGCCGATCCAGTACCATACGCTCGGCGCAAGCGGAATAAACCGAAACGCGCACCACGTGGCGGCGAGTGACGACAACAACACCGCCCACAGCACCTGGCCGGGTCGATCCGACTGGCACAGAATCATCATCCCCGCCGTCATCACGACCGCGACGGTGGCGCTGCACAAGAGCTTTTGGTCGAGCGACTCGGCAGCGAGCGCGCAGCCGTCGCGCGCCGTGTCGTCGGCGAGCGTGGTGCGAATCACCAGGCTGCGCAACGCAATGAACACACCGACGAGGATGGCCGCCAAGAGCAGCGTCTCCAGTGCCATTAAGGAAAAGGCCGACCGGCCGTCGGCGACGAGCAGGGTGTATCTCGAACCCCCGCCTTGAAACCGAAACACAAGCAGCGTGGCCGCCGCAGCGAACAGGCCGGCATCGGGCCGGACGCGTCCGGCAATCACGGTTCCGACCACGGCAGAAACCGCCACCGCGATGATCGCCGATAGAACGCCGCGCAATGGCGAGCCGTGCTGGAGAAGGCTCGCTGAGTAGCCGCGAATGGCGCCGTCGACCGTGTAAAACGCCAGGTAAGCCGCCGCGAAAGCCAGTAGGGCAGACGCCAGCAACAGCAACTTCTGCCATCGGCTGAACGTGCGATGCGCGGTGCTGAACATCGCGTGCGACAATCTGCTTTCCTGTTCTTCGTGCATACAGACTCCTGCCATCGACCGACCGCCCGCCGCCCACCGCAGCGCATAAAACGATGCGACACGAGGCGGATAACAGTACAGTAACCATCGGCCCCCATGCCGCAACGCCCGCAACAATCTCTCTTTGCAGAATTGCCGGATCCGGAGGAATCAGCGGCACCGCCAGAGGGGCCGTTTGCGGGGGTGGCGATGGAGCAGGCGATTGATCGCGTGCTGGATTACTCGATCCCCAAAGGCATGCAATCAAGCATCCGCGTCGGTCAGCGTGTCAAAGCGCCGCTGGGCAGGGGTAACCGCGCCGCATTCGGGTATGTGGTGCGAATTTCAGACCGCGCCCAGTTTTCCAGGGTGAAGCCGCTGCTGGCCATCGACGACCGCCGCGTGCTGCTCGATGAACCGCTGATAAATCTCGCGCTGTGGATGAGCAAGTATTACGTTAGCCCTCTGGGCAACGTGATCGATACGATCATTCCATCGGCGGTGAAAAAGAAGGTGGGGATCGGGTATGTGTCGATGGTGCGCCTGGCCGTGCCGCGCGATCAGGCGCAGGCGGCACTGGAAAAAACCAAGACGCCCAAACGCCGCGCGGTGCTCGGGCGATTGCTGCAGTTGCCCGATCGCGAGGCGATCGAACTCATTCGCTTGGCTGGGGAAGCCAACGTCACGCCGGCGACGATCCGCAAGCTGCGGTCGATCGGCTGGATCGCGATTGACGAAGTGGCTGATGTTCCCAACTTCGGCGCCTATGCCGGAACGACGACGGCCGAGGAGTCGGCGCGCGAACTGAATGCCGATCAACAGAAAGCCTTTGACGACCTTCGCCCGCGGATGCCCGGTGGATTCAGTGTGAACCTGTTAATGGGCGTCACCGGCAGCGGCAAGACTGAAGTGTATCTGCATGCCATTCGCGAGATTGTGAACGCGGGCAAGCAGGCGGTGGTGCTCGTGCCCGAAATCGCACTCACGCCGCAGACGGTAAAGCGGTTCACGGCGCGGTTTCCTCGGGTCGCGGTTTTGCACAGCGGATTGACGGCGGCCACGCGGCATCGATTCTGGCAGCAAATCCACCGCGGCGAGGCCGATGTCGTCGTGGGCGCGCGTTCGGCGGTTTTCGCCCCGACGCCGAAACTGGGGCTGATCGTCGTCGATGAAGAACACGAAAGCAGCTACAAGCAGGATTCGGCCCCGAGGTATCAGGCGCGCGATGTGGCGATCAAACGTGCACAACTGCAGGATGTTCCGATCATTCTTGGGAGTGCTACGCCGTCGTTGGAAATGTACCACAGAGTTGCCAGTTATCAGTTGCCAGTTGCCAGCGACGACGAATCAGCAGGCAACCGAGAACTGGCAACTCGCAACTACCGCCTGCTCGTCCTTCCCACGCGCGTGCGCGGACTGAAGCTGCCGCACGTTGAAGTGGTTGACCTGAAGCACGAACTCAAACTTCGTCGTGGGGTGCACATGCTGACGCAGCGGCTGGAGCATCTGCTGCGAACGACGATCGATTCCAAGCGACAGGCGATCCTGCTCCTCAACCGCCGCGGGTTTGCGAATTTTGTGCATTGCCCTTCGTGCAAGCACGTGATGCAATGCAAGTATTGCGACGCCACACTCACCTATCACCGCATGGCCGAAGCCGGCGCGAGTGACGCAAAGTTTGCGCACGGCGTCCATACCGGGCAGCTTCATTGTCACTATTGCCTTGCCGTGAATGCGTTGCCGCAGAAGTGTCCGGAGTGCGGGAAAAACTTAAGCCTGTTCGGGTTGGGCACGCAGCGGGTGGAAGAAGAACTGAAGCGGAAGTTTCCCGATTTATCGTTCGCGCGCGTCGACAGCGATACGATGCGCTCCGCCGCCGATTATGAGGCGACGCTGTCGAAGTTTGCCCGAGGGGAACTGAACGTGCTGCTCGGCACGCAGATGATTGCCAAAGGATTGGATTTTCCCAACGTAACGCTCGTGGGTGTGATCAACGGCGATACCGCGTTAGCGCTGCCGGATTTTCGCGCCGCCGAACGGACGTTTCAACTCATCACGCAAGTCGCCGGGCGTGCCGGCCGTGGCGATGCGCCGGGCCGGGTGATCCTGCAAACGTTCCTGCCGCAGGAGCCGGCGATTCGGTTTGCGATTCAACAGGATTATGTCGGCTTCGCGAAGCAGGAGTTGGAGCATCGCAAAGAAATCGGCCTGCCGCCTTTCGCGCGGATGGTGCGAATTGTGATGCGCGACCAGGATGTAGAAAAGCTGGCCGCCGCCGCCGAAAAGCTGGCCGCCGAGCTATCGACGGCGGCGCAGCGTCACGGCGAAACAGTGCTGTTGCGCGGGCCGATGCCGTGCCCGATCAGCCGCATTGCCGGATACCACCGTTACCAGATCGTGTTGACCAGCAAGTCGTCGGCGCGGCTGCAGGATATTCTGGCCACGCTCCGCTCGGCGGGCCGGCTGGCGCGCAACGAACGCATCGCGGTCGATGTTGATCCGGTCAGCCTGCTGTAGGCAGAGCTTGAGCCGCGGATGAGCACGGCGGCGCGTTGGCGGCAACTCGCTTGCCGACGATGAACAGCACGACGGCCGCACCGGCCGCGCACCCGATCGGCACAATCGGATTAACAGCACCGAGGATCAGCGGCATCAAGTAAGTGATCACGCCGCCGCCGATGAAGATTGCGGTGAGCGGGGCGGCTTGGGCGTAGATGCGCGCCGCGTTGGTGCGCAGGTCGCGGTCGACCATACGCAGCAGCATCATGCCTTGGGCGGTGGTTGCGGTGGCGAAGCCGTGATTCATAATCGCCAGTTCGAACCAGCAATCGCGCGGCAGCAGTCGCCGCGAGACCCACACGACGTTGAACCAGACCCACGCGGCGCCGGCGAGCATCAAGATCAGGCTGGGGAGCCAGTTCTCTCGAATGACGCCGACCTTGAGTGTGGCGATCGCGACGAAGATCAACAGTTCGAGAGCCACGCCAGTCAGTCGATGCATCCATTCGTTATTGATCATGCGGGCGCCTCCGATGGCGACGATGAAGCGCCGCACCAGCCATCCGCCGACGAGCGTGAACACGAACAGCGGTAGGTCAGTCCCGAGCGAGCGAACGATGGAACCTTGCGGCGCCAGCTGCGAAATCGAAGCGACGGATTTCTGGATCAGCACGCCCACGGTGAACGCCGCGGCAAGGAGCAGGATTTGGAACATCAGTGGATCGATCGCATCGCCGGTCAGGCCGGGGCGAGGTCTTGCGGTCTCCACGTTCCTAACTGCATCTGTGGGATCGATGGGCGAATCCTGCGAAGTCCATCGTCGTCGGATGGCGATATTCACCAGCAGTACGCCACTGAGCACACCGTAGAGCAATCCGGTCGTGGTGAAAAAGACGGCGAGGTCGCGCGCGCCGGGAAAGACATTGAGCTTTTCGTGCTGGTTCCCCCATGCGGCTGACGACCCGAATCCGCCGGCCCAGCTTACTTCGAGCAGTTGGCCGAAGTGAATCGGCACGCCAAATGTCGGTCCTAAAATCAGCCATGCAACGGTCAGGCCGATGGCCAGTTGCCCGAGGATCAGCACCCACGCAGCGATGCCTTGTTGAACGGTGGCGCGAAGCTGACCTGTGGATTCGCGCTCCGGCACCACCAGCAGCATTCCGGCGAAAATGACGGGAATCAGCGGCGATCGCCACGCATCCCATTCAATTGTTGCCCGAATGAACAGTGTGCAGAGTTGCTGAAAGACGCGGGCGGCCGGCTCAGCATCGCCGGAGTTGGTTATTAGAATCGTCTGCGTGAGGATCAGCGCGACCAGCCCCGCGACGAGCGATGCCGGCACGTAGATGGCCGCCAGCCACCGCAAGCGCGCGCGCAGCACAACGCCCAGAAGCATGAAGCCGCAGGCAATGAGCAGGGCGTTCTGCATCGGCGGCGCTACTCCTGCGGCGCGTCGACCGGGCGTTGGCCGCGCAGGGCGCGGTCGGCGTTGTCGTGGTAGATTTTCTTCAGCACGTCGTCGGGCAGGAAAAGCCCGTACACTTTCCAATCGCCGCCGGGCGGGAAGGGGTGGTCGTAATAGTCAAAGTATTCGTCGTCGGTTTCCAGCAACCGGTAATAAAGTTTGTTCCGCGGCTGATCGCGGCGGCCGGGGTAGCGGTCGGTGCCGAAGAGAATGCGGTCGGCGTGTCTGATGAGAAACTTTCGCGCCGCGTAGGGCTGCCGGCCCAGTTCAGCCTCGCGGCCGGAGAGATCCATGTAAAGATTTGGGTTGTTGTCGAGCAGACGGGATGCGGCGGCCAGATCGTCGCCGTGTTCGCCTAGATGGGCGACGATGAACACGGTGCCGCGATGATCCGCAAAGATACGGTTCCTCTGCTTCAAGACCGTGTCGCGCGGCGGAAATGTCGGCCCGAAAAAGCTCCAGTCGGGGTGCCGCTTCAACTGCATCCACCGCTCGTTGAACCGATCAACCGGTTCAAAGAAAGCCGAGGGATCGGCAGAATGAATCAGCACCGGAATTTTTAGTTGACCGCACTTCTCCCAGATTGCCCCAAGCCGCGGATCGTCGATTGCGATCAGCTCTCCGGCGGAATCTCTCTCGGTGAGGCCGAGACTCTTGAACACCTTCAGACCCGCGACGCCCTTGGCGCGATACCCTTCCAGGGTCATTGCAGTGCTTGCGCCAAAGTTTGGCGAGTCGATCTTCGAAAAATCGACATTCGCAAAAATCAGGATTCGATCGGGAGCATGCTTGCGATAGACCGCCAGGTTCTTATCAAGCGTCTCTCCCCAACCGCCGCTGAGATTGACTGCCTTCTCAATGCCCAGTTCATCCATGGCCGCGAGGAGCAACGCCGGTTCTACCGGCGGATACCAATGGCAGTGGATGTCGATGGCGGGGAACTTCGGCTTGTTGACGGCGGTTGCTTTGGTAACGAGCTGACTCCGTGGCGCGTAGTCCTTGAGCAACTCGTCGCCGACGTACACCGCGCGGCCCGCGGTTTCCGGTTCCGCAGCAAACGTTGAACACGAAGGAACGACCAAGCGAAGCAGAAGCAGTGCGATTCCAATCCGACGACGTTCCAACATTCCCGCTTCCTCCGCTTCTTCGATCCTTCGTACTTATCGATTCATTCAAGCGGCGGCAGTTTCGCTAATTTGCGTTGTAGCGACCGACGATGAATGCCGAGTTTGCGCGCCGATTGGGAAATGTTTCCGTCGCAATCTTCCAGAATGCGTTGAATGTGCTCCCACTCCACGCGCGCCAGCGACGGCGTTGTTTCCTGCAGCGCCTGCAGCGTGGCGGGCGAGGTTTCGCCGCCGTCGAAGCAGGCCAGAATTTGATCGGTGTCGGCGGGTTTGCTGAGATAATCGATCGCGCCGCGCCGCACGGCTTCCACCGCCGTGGCGATACTGCCGTAGCCGGTGAGGATGACAATATCAATATCAGGATCGATCGCCGCCAAGTCGGTCACAAGATCCAGACCGCTCTTGCCGGGCATCTTCAAATCCACCACCGCGCGCGGCGGGCGATGGCGGCGCGCGAGTGCGACGCCTTCTTCGGCTGATGCGGCGCCGATGGGTTCGAAACCACGCGACGCCAGGGCGCGCATCAGTCGCGTGCGGAAGATTTCGTCGTCATCGACGACCAGGAATTTGGGCAATGCCTTCGGGCCGGTCATGCGATGATTGTAGCAACTTCTGCCCGGAGACCAACGAAACGTCAGTCGGCGGCGGGGAGTTCCAGGATCGATCGCGTACCTTCATCGGGCTTGGAATCAAGATACCACCGCCCATTGCTCTGCTCGGCCACGAGTCTTACCAGGAACAATCCCAGCCCCATCCCGCGACCCGGAGCTTTGGTGGTAAAGAACGGCTCGCCGGCGCGGCGCGCGACATCGGCGGGCATGCCCGATCCGCGGTCAATCACTTGCAGCAGCACCACGGTGTCACGCCGGGCTACCTGCAGACGAACTGTCGCGCCCTCGGTCGATGCATCGAACGCGTTGCGGATCATCACGCCCAACGCCTGCTGCACCGCACGCGGCGGCGCGATGACGGCACGCACCGCCGGATCGCATTCAATCTGAATCCGTGGGCGGTCTTCTTCGTTAAGATCGCCTTGAACCAGATTGAGCAGTTCACGGATATCGAGCACGCGCGATTGCTGGGCGATATCGCGAACGATATCCACGCGCATGCGATCGAGAATCTTGCGGCAACGATCGACCTCTCGGCGGATCAGCCGCGCGTCTTCGGCCAATTCTCCATTGGCCTCGCGGGTTTGCTGAATGGCCAATTCAAGCTCTTTCGCCACGACCGCGATCGTTCCAAGCGGCGTGCCCAGCTCGTGCGCCGCGCCGGCGGCGAGCGTGGTAAGCGAGGCAAGCTGCTCGTTGCGGGTGGCGCGATCGCGCATCGCGCGCAGCTCGCTTTCACGCTCGCGCAGCGACCGCGAAAGTCTTCCGATGAAGTACGCGATCAAAGCCGATTCGAGAACCAGCGCAACCCAGTTCCCCGCCGCCAGAACGCGGTCGCTTACCATGGGCTGGGCCGATAGTGGCAGGTGGAATCTGAATAGCATTGCGTAACTCAACGCCGACACGCCCACCAGCGTCCACGCCCACACCGGGCCCAACAGCACCACGGCCATCACCACATGAATGACGTAAAGCGTGGCGAACGGGTTAGCGGGTCCGCCGGTGAAGTAGAGCAATGCGGTCAGCAGGCACACGTCTAAAAACAGCAACACCGGCACCAGCAACGCCGGGGGGCTGCGGCGCAGCAGCCACACGGTAATGACGGTGTTGGTGAATAACGTGGTCAACACCACGGCCGATATAGGAATAAGTGGCAGATCAATCGCCAGCGTCCACGCCGCTACCGAAATGGCCGCCACCTGTCCCAAAACTGCCAGCCAGCGCAAGCGCGTGAGCCAAGTGAGAACGATCTGCGGCTCATGCACGGTGGACATCATCGCGCGCAGCGGCGCGATCGGTGCGCCGCCGGAAATCGGTGGGTCAGTCTGCACGAATGGTTAGCGTATCCGAGAAGGGTTGTTGATCCATCGTTCCGTTAAACAAAAGCTTCAGCTCGGTGGCCGTCGGCGCGTCGGTGAGGGTGGCCTCCATCCAAAGCACATGCTGCGGCGGTTTTGGGAAGCCGCTGTCTTGAAGATCGCGCTTCACGTCGGCGGGAATTTGGGCGGGCTGAATCGTGAACGGAACTGGCATTCGAGAGGATTGATCGGTTGGGTTCAGCAAGCGCGTGATTGAAACATCAGGCGTGCCACTGCCGCGTGGGAGATTCCACACCAGCAGATGAATGGTAAATGAACTGCCGATGCGCTTTGTGCCCAGCAGTTGAAAATAGCGGCTGTCAGAGATAACGGGCGTGGTCGATCCGTCCTCCATTAAAAGCATAGGAACGATGGTGATGCCGAAGCGTGCCCGCGCTTCATCGGCCACCCACGCCGAGGTGATGGCCGGCGCCATGCGGGGAATGGTCGGCGGGGCGTCGGTCGGATCGATGTAAACCAGCCGCGTGAGCCGGCCGTCGGGAATCCACATCGGCCGGCTGAGTGGGTCCATCTTTTTCCGCACGAGGATGATCGCGCCGGGAATGCTTACGACCAGGAAGATCGCGAGAAAAATCAGGTTGGCGCGGGCTTCTCGGGTCATTTTCGGGCGTGTCATTTGGTGATTGTATGCCGGGATCGCGAAGTTGACTTCCTCGCTGGCGGGGCGGCGGCGTCGAGGAGTTCCTGCGCCTGAGCGCGCGTGGTCGGCGTGATGCGCTGGCCGCCGATCATTTCGGCCAGTTCTTCGATTCGCTCGGCGCCGGCCATGACGCGCACCGATGTCTCGGTGACCTTGCCTTTGCTGGTCTTGCGAACGGTGAGGTGGCGATCGGCATAGCAGGCAATCTGCGGCAAATGCGTGATGCACAGCACCTGATGATGCCGCGCCAGGTCGCGCAGTTTTTGGCCGATCACCGCTCCCAGCCGCCCGCCGACGTTGGAATCAATCTCATCAAACACCAGCACCGAAACCCGATCGCCGGCAGCCAGAACGCCTTTGAGCGAGAGCATGACCCGCGACAGTTCTCCACCGCTGGCGACTTTACGCAGCGGCTGCGCGGCCTGGCCGGGGTTGGTTTGCACGATGAATTCCACCGCGTCGATGCCGACAGCGGCGGGCTGGTCGCGATTTAACTGGATCGTGAAGACCGCTTTCTCCATGCCGAGTTCGGCCAGTTGCCGATCAATCTGCGGCGCGAGCCTTTTAGCGGCGCCGCGGCGTTTGGTGGATAAATCTTCTGCAAGCTCAGCCAACTCGCCTTCCAGCGGCGCAATGACGCGTTGAAATTCCGAAAGGTCGTCGGATTGTTTCTCCAGTTCAGCAATGCCGGCGGCGATCTGATCGCGATACAGCAGCACCGACGTGATCGAATCGCCGTACTTGTTCACCAGGCGGTTGATGGTGTTCAGCCGATCGCTCACCTCCGCGATTTCGGCCGGGTCGAGTTCCAGCTTGCCTAAGTATCGACCGAGGTCGAACGCCGACTCTTCCAGTTGCAACGTGGCGTCGCGGACGGCCTGCCCGATGGGTTTGACCGATGAGTCGAGTTCTGCCAACTCCGCCAGCACTGCAACCATCATCTTCAAACGTTCGAGCACCGATCCATCGGTTTCATACAACGCGCCCTGTACCGCCGAGGCGTCCTTCTTCAGCTTTCCAAGGTTCTGCAGCACGGTGGCGCGCGCGGAAAGCTCTTCATACTCGCGCGGTTGCATCTCGGCGGCGTCGATCTCGCGCAGTTGAAAGCGGTGCAATTCAAGTTGCTGCTGGCGAAGCGATCGGCCCGACGAAAGCACTTCCAGTTCACGCCGCGCTTCGCCGAGCCTTTGCCAGACCAAAACATACTTCTCGCGTAGCGGGAGCAGTTGGCCGAACTCATCCAGCACGGAAAGCTGGTTTGAGGGCTTGAGTAGAAATTGGTGGTCGTGCTGCCCATGAACGTCGATCAGCGCATCGGCCACCTGCTTGAGCATCGCAAGCGTAATCGGATTTCCGTTAAGCGTGATGCTGCTGCGCCCGCTGGCAAAGACGCGCCGCGTGAGCAGCAGTTCGCCGCCGTCGTTGGAAAGGGGCTGGTCGGTGACGGCTTCAATTTCCGCCAGCCGCGCTTTGCCGGCGATATCAAACACGCCGCTCACGCGCCCTTCGTCTACGCCGGTGCGCAGCATGTTTGCCGGCGAGCGCAGGCCCAGGAGCAACTCGATCGCCCCGATCACCAGGCTTTTGCCCGCGCCGGTGGTGCCGGTGAAGCAATTCAGCCCGGCGGCGAATTCGATGCGCGCGTCGGCGATCACGGCGAGGTTGGAGATATGCAGTTCGCGAAGCATCTCGGCTACTTCACGCCGCTTCCTGCTGCCACCGGTTTTTCCGGTGACAGGATGATCACGTCGCCCGTCGCCGAGTCGGTCGCGGCCAGCAGCATCCCCTGGCTGATTTCACCACGCAGCGGGCGAGGGGCCAGGTTCGCGACGACGACCACCTGTTTGCCGACCAGACTTTCCGGCGGATACCACGCCTTGATCCCGGCGCAAATCTGCCGCTTCTCCCCGCCGAGATCGACCTGCAGCAACAGCAGCTTGTCGGCATTCGGATGAACTTTTGCCTCGACGATTGTGGCGATCTTCAACTGAATTTTCGCGAAATCGTTGTACTCAATATTCACCGGCCCGGCAGGAGGCGCGACGGCCGGCGCTGCGCCGGCGGGCAACTGGGTTGACGGCGGCACCGGCGACGGGACGGACGGTTGTTGTTCCATGAAATCCTTTTTGAAAATGACCGCTCAAGTTTACGCGCCGCCGATGCAACGGCCAACTACGCGCCGCGACGATCGTTATTTGCGAAGGACTCCATAGCGGAAGATCGTCCAGAGGATTTTGTATCCCGCCTTGATGGTGCCTTCGATCGTCCCGGTGATTTTGCTGTGCCCGATCCGCGGGCGATAGGTGACGGCCACTTCCTCCATGCGCAACTTCGCGCGCGCGGCTTTGATCTGCATCTCGACCGTCCAGCCGAAGTTGGTATCGACCATGTTCAGGTCGATCAGGCTTTGCCAGCGGATGGCGCGGAACGGCCCGAGATCAGTGTGTCGAACGCCCCAGATCCGTCGCATCAGAAAACAGGCGAGCTTGTTCCCCAACCGTGCCTGCAACAGCAGTGCGCCGGGCGGCTGCGGTTTGAGCATGCGCGAGCCGATTACAAAATCGGCCCGGCCGGCGAGGATGGGTTCGACCACCAGCGGCAGTTCGTCGGGGTAGTCGCTGTAGTCGGCGTCGATGAAAACAAGGATGTCGGGCTGCTGCTCCGGCGGGAGCGACTGCAGGTGCGCGATGCCCGCCAAACAAGCCGACCCGTACCCTTGCCGGGCGGCGTGAATAACGGTAGCGCCGAACTTTCGCGCCACGTCGGCGGTGTAATCGATCGAGTTGTTGTCGGCAACGAATATCCCGCCGGCAAGTTCCTTCGGCAGATCGTCGATCACTCGGCCGATCGAGCCTTCCTCATTCCACGCCGGAATCAGCACCGCGATGCGACTCGTGGTCATGGCGTGCGAACGAGATGGGGCCGTCTTGTCCATGCAGTCCATCAATCAAAAGCCTAGGCGTCTTCCCGGCGACCCTCAAGTTAGATGCACCCGAAGAACGAATAGTTACCGCGAACAACTACTCGGCCATCATCAGCCCGAACCGACGATGCACGCGTTGCTCGGCGGGGGCAAAGACGAACCGGTCGGCGAGGATGCCGATGAGCACCATGATCGCCATGACCGCCACCACCTGCGCCACATCGGCAAAACTACGGCCCGTTTCCAGCAGGAACCCCAACCCGTGGTACTGTGCGGCAAAGAGCAATTCGGCCCCCATCAACGATCGCCAGGCGAACGAAAAACCCTGACGCAAACTGGTCGCCAGCGCCGGCAAGCTCGCGGGCAGAAGCACGAAGGCGTACTGCCTCCAGCCGAACGCCCCGAGCATCAACCCGGCCCGGCGGTAGATCGGTGGGATGGTTCGCATGCCGTCACGCAGTGATATCGCAATCGCGAACATGCTGCCCATGATCAGCACAAACAGAATCCCTTTCTCGTTGATGCCAAACCACAGGATTCCCAGCGGCACCCAGCAGACGCTGGGCAGAGTCTGCAAGCCGAGGAACAGTGGGCCAAGAAGCTCATCGATCGCCTTGATGCTCCACATCAGCAAGCCCAACAATCCGCCGATCAGCACGCTCATGGTGAACCCAACCAGCAGGCGCGTGCAACTGACCAGAATCGCCTCAAGCAATGGCCCGTGAGAAACAGCGCCGACCACTGCGCCGCTTTTGGGCCACGGCCAGCCGGCCGTCACGGGATCGCCCAGCAGGGTGCGGATGTTAAGCAACGAAAGAATGCCATCCAGGACATGGCTGGGCGCCGGAAAAACATACGACCGCCAGCCGATGAACCTATATGCCGCTTCCCACATCAGAAGCAGAATCAACCAGATCGCCAGCCGCTTTAGGCTTCCATTGATCTTCAGGCGCCAGGGTTGCGTTGACACGGTTGACCTCGTCTTCAATTTCTTTGCGGATCCGCTGAACCAAATCGGTGATATCGCGACTATCAATATCCCGCGGGTGCGCCAGCGGAATATCAATCTCGGCGCGAATGCGGCCCGGGTGAGTGTGCATCACCACGATCCGATCCGCCAATCGAACCGCTTCGCCGACGGAGTGCGTCACGAACAGGATCGTCTTTTTCGTTTCCACCCACAGTTCCTGCAACTGCTGATGGAGAAGCGTTCTCGTCTGAGCATCAAGGGCCGCAAACGGCTCGTCCATCAGCAACACCGCGGGGTTGACGACAAGCGCCCGCGCAATCGCCACCCGTTGCTTCATTCCGCCGGAAAGTTCATGGACCAGCTTGCCCATGCTTCGGCTCAAGTGCACCATCTTCATGGCCTCGGCCACGCGGTCTTGGCGTTCGGTGCGTGAGACGCCGGCCATTTTCAGACCGAATTCCACATTCTGCGCCGCCGTAAGCCACGGGAACAGGCCGTGATCCTGAAACACCATCGCCCGATCCGGCCCGGGCCCGGTGATGGGCTTCCCGTCGATGGTGGCGGCACCCTGTTCCGGTTTAATCATGCCGGCGGCGATGTTGAGAAGCGTGCTTTTGCCGCAGCCCGAAGGCCCCACGACCACCACAAACTCGCCCGGCCGACAGTCGAGCGTGATATCTTGCACAGCCGGCACGCCGGTGCCATCAAAATTCTTGTGAACCCCGTGCAGTTCCAGCCGCCCGCGCGCAATCGCGGGTGTTGCCGTCTTACCGAGAATGCCCGCCACTGAAGAACTCATATCCGCGGCGGGTTGTACCCGCGATGTCGGCATCGGTCACGCGATTGCCTACTTGCCCGGCGCCACCAAACGTAACGAGCGGCGAGCGTCAGCGACCCGATTCCCGCAGCAACGCGCGGCTTTCAAATAGTGGGTCGCATCCAGTTGGCCTGCCTACTTGCCCGCGTCGGGCGCGGCGCCCAGCGCCGACAGATCAATCAGCCCGTCGATCGAAACCTCATCCCGCGCAAAACCCAGTTCGAAGCTCCACTTCGACATCGTCGCCAGCGTGTTCGGCAGCGGATCAGTGGTGAACGTGACGCGCTTGAGCGAGTCGGCAATCACGTCGGCGGCGATGCGCTTGTTGGTGAGCGCGAAGATGGCATCGCTCAGCGGCTGCGCCTGCGCCGCGGCACTTTTCTGAAAGCGATCGGTCCAGGTTTTGTGAACACCAAGAATTTTCACCACCGTTTCACGGTGCTTGGCCAAAAATTCTGGCGACGCTGCCACAACGGTGAGAGTGAACTGTTTATCAGGCCACAAGGTATTTTCTTCGGCGATCAGGCGATGCCCGTCGGCGACAAGTTTTGCCGCCCACGGCTCGGGCACCCAGGCGGCATCGATCTCGCGGCGCGCCATCATGGTCGATTGCTCGGCGTTGGCGATGGCGATGACGTTGGAAACATCCGACTGACCCAGGACCGATTTAAGATAATGCTTGGCGGCGATGTCCTGCGTATTGCCCATCTGCGGCGTGGCAACGCGCTTGCCCCTTAGGTCATCGAGCGATTTGATGGACGAATCGCCTCGGGCGACGATCGCCACGCCGTTCGCCGCCGCGCCACTAATCACGCGAATGCCCTCCCCGCGGCTTTTGCCGTGCGCGCTGATGACCGGCCCCGGGCCGATGTAGGCGATATCAATCTCGCCGGCAAAGAGGGCTTCAATCACCGAAGGCCCCGCATTAAACACCCGCGTGGTGAGCTTGGCCGGCGCGATGGCCTTCTCCAATTCTCCCGTCGCCACCGCGAGAACGGCTTGGCCATGGGTGACGTTGGCGAAGTAACCGAATCGCACTTCCACCGCCGCCTCGGCCGCGGTGGAGGGATTCGTGAGAAGCACCAATGCCAGCCCGGCGGCGATGAAAATCGTGACGATTGAGATTCGCATCAGAGTAACCATAGATGTAGCCAAGCTAATGTCAAATTACTACATGGGGTTATGTGGCAATTAAGCACTATTGAAAAACACGATGAATCACACCGCCGTCCCGAGCGTTTTTTCCCTCGGCGGAAGGTGAACGATTGACACAGAACCGAGAAAAAAAATGAAAGCCGATGCTGAAAGAACGTAAATCCTTAAACGGCAAATCTTTACGCCAAATGGTGTCCCAAAAAACCGGGGTAAAACCGGTTCCTAACCGGTTCCGAACCGTTCCTAACCCGTCCCCTTTCAGTTCCCCGCCGCCCAAAAGCAGTGCCAAACCGACACTCCCGCTGACTCGTAGCGAATGGCGCTCGGCATGTTTCCGAGTTAGTGTGACATTCCGGGACATTTTGTATATCGAACTACCCATCTTCACCCCGCATCGACCTTTCTCCCAACTTGACCCCCGCATTGAACTGGAAAATTCAACACCTAAATTCAGCTCGAAGCAGCAAAAACACGACGTTGAACCGGTCATCTGACGCGCCGATCTAAAGTTGCCAACCAGCGCGGCCCCCGCCAGAAATCAACGCAAATCGCCACCCGTAACAATACACTAACACAAATGAAAAAGTCAACATAATTCCCGGACAATTTCGGCTGACCCCCCCTCCGATTACCCCGGCGTCAGTTTCGTGACGCGACTCGAAAACCGTGACTTATTCAGCGCCTTGAAAACGGCGGCGCTCCTGATTCAGGGTGGCACAGACATTCCTGTCGGTGTCTCCGATGAATGGTACGCTCGTCGGTAAGTCGGAATTTTTTGCCGCCCAATTTGCGCCGAGTTGCTTTGGCGACTCGGTTGTTCGCCGCGCGGACGGGGGCCGTAAGCGACTCCGGTAAACGGGTTATTCGTAGCACGGCGCAGTAGGTCTTAAATTAAACACTTACGTATACTTTATGTTGACAAATTAGCCGTATCGATGTTAGATCCCGCACCGAAGTGCCCGGGCAGGCACTACAACATAAACAGAAAAACTTACTTCCTCCTCGTTTTTTGTCCTTGACTTTTCAAAATGTGATTTTATAAGGCGTTCATGACTCGGGGCAGTACCAAAATTAATCAAAGAAGCCGTAGTGGGCGCGAGGGGGGGGGGCGACCTCTTTTTATCCCGATTGGTATCGCTCCTTTTAATTTTTGCTGGCATAATCAAGTTACTTGATTCGGCGCAGACTGCGCTCGTGTTTCGGCTGGTCTTGGGATTTTCAAGCAATCAAGCGAACCGCGCCGTCACGGTGCTGGCAATCACTGAAATTGTGTTGGGCACGGCGCTTTTGTTACTGACGCGCTCGTCCCGCGTTCGTACAGGTGCCGTTATCTTTCTGTCGCTGATGACGGCAGCGCTAATCTTTCAAATCGTATTACAAGTAGATATTTCGTGCGGTTGCGGAATGGGCCAGATACCCGGACTGCACGCTTTTGATCGTCCCCCCGGAGCCGTCGCCAGAAATGTTGCACTGATTCTATTGTTGTGTCGACCCATCGAAAATATACGAAAGTTCAAACAAGTTTGGTTTAGAGGGAGCGCTAACAGCGGTTGCGGCGTCGCAGCCACGCTACTCTGAATCACGGTTTTAAGGAGGTCGACGATGTTACGCATCTTGAAGTCACGGCTCGTGTTGCTGGCAATCGCTTTTGCCGGGACGTTTGCGGCTGCTCCGTCAACGTCTATCGCGGCCGACCAAATTTGTCACGGACCCTGTTACACCGCGGACGGGCAGTGGGACGGTGATTGGAATTGCCCCGACAATTGGAGTTGTAGCTATTTTGTAGTTGGAAATAATGTTTGGGTTGGTTGTGTGTCTCCGACGGGGTCGTATGCTTATTTTCAGGTGCAATGAAGTAATGCGTTGCTTTACATTACCTGCACAACGCGGCTTAACAATGCTTGGCAATGAACAGTAAAAGTTTACTTAAGCGAATTGTAATTGCTGCCATTGGCTGCGTGGTCGTTGCTTTCGGAGCGGCGTGGTTTCTCCGCGCCGCTCCGACTCAGGATGACATTTACAAGAAGATGGCAAGTCGGACCATTCAACCGGCGGCGGTGGGCAGTTCGTCTAAAATCCCTTTTGACAAAGTGCGCGACGAGCAAGCAGCACTTGAATCAAAAATCGCAGGGGCCTTACGTGTCCAGCAGGGCGCATTGCAGTTGCGAGACGAGCAGGTAATCAATTTAGCGCGCTCCAGCGCCGAGTTGCTTACCATCTATCGTGCGGGCAAAGTTGAGGACTTCATCGCCTTTCAAAAGCCGCGCCGATCAACGTTTTTGCCCATGCTGGTGGACGACAATGCCGGGGAGTATTGGAATCAGCGTGTGAGATTTGTCCAACGCATGCCCCTGCGGGATGGGCCAATCTTTGCATATTTAGGGGCGGTTGGAAAAAAAGTTCAGTCCACCCCCGATTTTGGAATAAAGTTTAGGTTCGCCGAGACTCGTCGATTGCGCGACGATGAAGGAATTACCGTTTCGACTGCGCGCCGCATTGATATTGCCATTCCGATTCAGATTCCCGATGTGGGGGACGGGGCGATTAAAAATGGGTTGTTCGTGATGGGATGGTATGAACGGCCCAGCGACCAACTATGGATTTCCGCTTTCTCGGCAGTCTATGGATCGACAAAACCGGGTATGCTGCCCCCGCCGTAACGACATTAGGTGATCAAATGCCCACTCGCGCATCGTCTTCTGATCACACGCAAGCGACACTTGGATTTACGTTGATCGAGTTGCTTGTTTCCATCGGAATTATTTCAATTTTGCTGGCGCTCCTGCTCCCCTTGGTTACTCGTGTGCGGGAAAGCGGTAAAAGAACAAAATGTGCGGCGCAACTTGCTGGAATTGCCGGATCCGTATTGCGACACGCAAACGATCGCAACGGCTACTTGCCACTGGCCGGTAAAATCCGGATTTCATCGGCATTTACGCCGTTCATTACCAACCTTGCTGAATCGCTCAACGACAGTGCACGCAGGCGTTTTAGTTATGTTCGCGATTCAACCTCTCCACTGGGAGAGGATTTGGTGCCATTTACTGTTGTGGTAGCACAATCGGGTGGCTTTAAGTTCAATTACGACACGGTTGAGGACCTCGGCAATGAGCTGGATCGTCGAGGTCACGACTTCCCGGGATGGTCATGCACTGACGTCGGCGATCAAACGCGACTTTCTCCCGTACCTTGCCATGTCATTGAGTATGCACTGCACTCATTTCGGATGGGATTTGTCGGCATTAAGACCGATTATTGCCTTAACGGTATGGCGCTGGGATATGACGTATCCGGCACGGGGGTGAACGGGATGCTGGCGCGCCTCAACCATCCCACTGACACGGTCATGATCGGTGACCCGCTTCCCGGGCCAAGCGGGTCAATTTTCTGGAACGTGTTGCAACCAACGGATGGCCAAAGAAAAAATTTGGGCCAGATGCTCTCCACGCAAGGTCCGGGATTGATCGCAGGTCCACAATCGATACGGCATCGGGGGAAAATGAACATTGCTTTTTTCGACGGACATGTTGAAGTGAGAAGTGTTTCTGCCAGCGATCTTGCGACGGCATATCTCACCGATAGACCATAGTACCTGTTTACCACCCTTCACGTGAGCGCGTGCGCTTCCCGACGGGTTACAGTTCCGCCGTCACCAGGCTCGCCAGTTCGCTTCGCTCGCTCTTGGCCAGGGTGACATGTCCGACGATCGACTGGTTCTTCAGCCGTTCCACCAGATAGCTCAAGCCGTTGCTGCTGCTGTCGAGGTACGGGTTATCAATCTGCGTGGCATCGCCGGTGAGGATGAGCTTGGTGCCTTCGCCGACGCGGCTGGCGATGGTTTTTACTTCGTGCGGCGTGAGGTTCTGCGCTTCATCCACGATCATGAATTGGTTGGGAATGCTCCTGCCACGAATGTACGTGAGCGGTTCGAGCACCACCTGGCCGCTTTCGACCAACTGTTGCATGCGCTGTTCGACGCTGGATCGCGCCTCGTGTGAAGGCTTTTCGCCGTCGGGGGCCAGGCGGTTGCTGAGCAGATAGCCCATGTTGTCGAAGATCGGTTGCATCCACGCGGTAAGCTTCTGATCTTTGTCGCCGGGGAGGTAGCCGATGTCGCGGCCCAGCGGCATGATCGGGCGGGCGCACAGCAGTTTCTGATAGACGTTTTCATTCAGCAGCTTGGTCATCCCGGCGGCAATGGCCAGGAGCGTTTTTCCCGTGCCGGCAGAGCCGATCAGGCTGACAAGCTTGACCGAATCATCCAGCAGCAGATCGATCGCCATGGTCTGCTGCATGTTTCGAGGCATGATCCCAAACACCGCCCCGCGGCGCGGTTTGAGCGGATAAATGGCGCCCTGTGGCGATTCTTTGCTGGTGCGAAAGCGCGCCAGCGCCGTGTGCGTTGCGTTTTGTTCGTCGCGGAGCAGAAGGAATTCATTGGCGTTCAAGGGCGGGTCAAGCTCGAGGCGGACGCTCTTTTCGCTGTAGAGTTTATCAATCGTCGCCGACGGAACGGTTACTTCACGATAGCCGGTGTAAAGGCGTTCGAAGTCGACTTTCTGCGCTTCAAAATCTTCGGTGGTGATGCCCAGCGCGTCGCTCTTCAGCCGGGCGTTGATGTCTTTGCTGATGAAGACGACGCGCTTGCCCTCCTGCAGCAGCGAGAAGGCGCAGCAGATGATGCGGTTGTCGGGCGTATTGTTGGTGAGGCCGGGACAGAGCTTTTGATCTTCTTCGAGAATGACGCGAATCCGCCCGCCGGATTCGGGGATGTCGACGCCTTCGCTCAAGTTGCCCGTTTGGCGCAGGCGGTCGAGGTGACGAATAACGGTTCGCGCGTTGCGGCCGAGGTCGTCGGTGTTGGTTTTGAACTTGTCGAGTTCTTCAATGACATCCAGCGGGATGATGATGTCGTTTTCCTCGAACAGAAAAATCGCATTGGGGTTGTGCAGTAAAACATTGGTGTCGAGCACGAAAGTTTTGACGTGACCGTTTTCACCCTTGTGGCCGTTTTGACTCATCCGATGAGCTTTCGCCGAAAGAAAGGCAATCCATTGTGGGCCGACCGCCGGCTCCCACCTCCACTTGCATTATCCGCCGACGCGCCCGAACCTACAACCGCGTGACGGCAGTAGCGGAGCAAATTCATGAAACTTTATCCTTTGAAGTTCGCACCGCGGTTTGTTCCCAAAATGTGGGGCGGTCGGAAGTTGCAGCAAGTCTTGGGTAAAGCACTTCTGACCGAAGGCCCGTTCGGCGAGAGCTGGGAAGTTTTTGATTTTCCACCCGGCGCAACCGGCCCCGACGCCATTCAACCCGGCGACGACCCCGCGGGCTGGATCAGCGCCACCATCGCGAATGGCGCGCTGGCGGGTCGGACGCTTCATGATCTGCTCCTTTCGCATCCGCGCGAATTGCTCGGCGATTGCACGCCGGTGCAAACGCCGCACGGGCCGCAGTTTCCGCTGCTCATAAAGTTTCTGGATGCACGCGACGACCTGAGCGTGCAGGTCCATCCCACGCCGCAGTATGCGGCTGCGCATCCGAAAGCGCATCTGAAGAACGAAGCATGGTTCATCCTCCAGTGCGACGAAGGCGCGCGATTGCTGCTCGGCACAAAGCCCGGGGTAACCCGCGAATCGTTCGAGCAAGCCCTGACCGACGGCACCGCTGAACAATCCATGAACGCCGTTTCCGTCGCCGTCGGCGAAACCTATTACATGCCCAGCGGCACGCTTCACGCGCTGGGAGGCGGCATTGTGGCGTACGAAGTGCAGACGCCCAGCGATACCACCTATCGCGTTTATGACTTCAATCGCGTCGATCCTTCCACCGGCCGGGCCCGCAAGCTCCACATTCAGCAAGCGCTGGAGTGCATCCAGTTCGACTGGGACGCGCCCAAAAACAAAACCGCGCGGCAGGCCGGCGACGCGGTGCTGGCTCGCGCCCCGCAGTGGACTCTCGCCCAAGCGCAGTTGCGCGGAACCGATGTCTATCGTTTCGATGAGGCGGCGGGCCCGATTGTGATGACGGTGTTGAACGGCAGCGGAGTCGTCGCATCGAACGACGCGCGCGAACCCTTTGCGGCGGGCGAAACGCTCATTCTCCCACCGGCGACAACGCAGCTATTCCCCCGCGAAAACACAACATTGCTCCTCGCCGCCGTGCCGCCGATCAATGCCGCAGCCCTTCGCCCGCGGTGAGGGATGACCGCGAGATTCTCAATGAAGATTGCCAAACTTCATCCGTTCGACGAAGTTATCTCCCCGAATGAAAGAACGAATCCAAAAAGTCCTTGCCGCCGCAGGGGTTGATTCCCGGCGGCATATTGAACGGTTGGTGCTGGAGGGCCGGGTGACCGTTAACGGCCGCGTGGCACAGGGCCTGCCCATCATGATCGATCCGGCGGTCGACCGTGTGGCGATCGATGGCGAAGCGATCAAACTCAAGCAGGCGAAGAAGGCGCCGCTCATTTACGTCCTGCTCAACAAGCCGCGCAGCGTCTACTGCACCAATCAGGCTCAAGGCGAACAACGGTTGGCGATCGACCTGCTGCCGCGCGACTTCCCTCGGCTTTATCCGGTCGGACGGCTCGACCATGATTCACGCGGGCTGCTGCTGCTTACCAATGACGGCGACCTGACGCATCGTCTCACGCACCCGAAGTTCGAGGTTCACAAAACGTATCTGGCCACGATCGACGGCGAGCTATCCCCCGAGGCGATGGCGACCATTCAACAGGGCGTCTGGCTCGCCGACCCGCGCAAAGGATCGGGGTTCAAAACCGGTCGCAGCCAGATTCGCATCACGCAGAAAAGCCGGGAACAGACCACGATGGAAATCAACATCAGCGACGGCCGCAACCGCGAGCTGCGCCGGCTGATGGCCAAGGTCGGCCATAAGGTGCGCGACCTCATCCGCATTCGCTTCGGCCCGCTGAAACTTGAAGGCGTGAACACCGGCAAGTGGCGGCTGCTCACGCCGACTGAAATCAAACGCCTTCAGGCCGCCGGCACAACGGAGCACGAGAAGCAGGTTCACAAACCCACGGTGATCGAAGGGCGTAAGTCGAAGCGCGAACTCGTAAAACAGCCCGACGCCCGAAACCCGAATCAGTTGAAGATCGATTGAATCGATAGTCGCGGTCTATTTCCATTTGTACAGATACGGTTCAAACACCTTCAGCCGCGCGGTCTTCGCCTGCGCGTTAAGGTCTTTTACCAGCTTCTGGTATCGCTCGCAGTCGGCGCCGCTCACGCGGTCAAAGCCTACTTCGGTCACCACGCAGAACCAGCCCGGGGCCGCATCCAGTTGTTCGACGGTGACGGGAATGTTGTTTTTCTGCAGCAACGCCGCGGCCTTTTCGGCGTTGTCCGGGTCGGGGTAGCTTTGAGCGATGATGTAATTTCGCCCACCCACCCGGCGACGATCGGGCGCGGGCGATTGCGCGTTGGCGGCGGTTTCGACAGGCGGCGCTTCAACCTTGTTTGCCTGCGGCGGCTTGGCTTCGGTGGCGCCGCGCGACAGCGTCGTCTCCGGCGGGGTGTTCTTCAGGTTCAGCACCTCAGGCGACGGCTTGCGCTGCTGCAACTGCTCGATCGTCGGGCCTGTCAGCGCGATGCGCGATGAAGCCTGCCGGCCGGCGACAAACGCCACCACCATCAGCATCAACAGTGCCACCGCGGCGATGGCCAGCGAGGGGTAGCTCAGTGTGAGGTTCAACGCTCGACGACCATCACGGGTCGATTGCAGGCGGGTCGCCGGCCCGTCGTCGTCACGAATGGCTGTTGTGATGGCGGTATCGTGCGGGCTTGCCGACGCCGCCTCATCTTCATCCGATGACGCATAGGCAGACGTGCTCGACGCGTTTCCGTCGGGCGTAAATACACGGTCGGCGTATAAGTCCGACTCGTGCGCCGTCGCCGCGGTGTCGATCACCTCGCACGACGGTTGGTAAGACCCCGATTCACCACCCGATTCGCCACTTGATTCATCAGTCGCTTGGCCCGCTTCCCGTTCGCGATGAGCGGTGAACTCCCGTTGAGCGGCCTCTTCCCGCACCGGCGCGGTATCGTGCTGCGGAACTTCGCGCATCACCGGTTCCATCGGAGGCGTAAACCGCGCCTTGCCCGAACTGCCGCCGGCGGACGGTAAACGCTTCAGCCAGCCGAACCAGTTGATGGTTCCACGCGGCGCATTGGCGGCGCGGCGCTTCTGTTCCTGCGATTGCGTGATGACTTCAAATAATGCCCGTGAATTCTTGCCTCTGGCCATCCCTGACCTCACTTTCAGATACGTGAAGATTGCCCGAAAGACTCAGCCCGAAAGACTCAGCCCGAAAGACTC
>CAZXLA010000011.1:12413-17557 GCA_964641895.1 uncultured Tepidisphaeraceae bacterium | reverse complement strand
GATACGTGAAGATTGCCCGAAAGACTCAGCCCGAAAGACTCAGCCCGAAAGACTCTGATGCGCCACAATGCCAGACCGGCCGTCCTGGCCATGGCCCATCGGGCGATTGAAGGTCCGCGTCATCCATGCGTGCCCGGGCGTCCGATAATTTCGCCCGCCGATTTGCGCAAACTACGTTGCGGCGTGCCCTCGGTCAAGATGCCGACCGGGTTTCGCGCCATATCGTACATCTTCTCTTGATTGCCGGGCTTCTGAGCGTCGATGTTCTCACGTGTGACCCCCGGCGGAATAGTGATACGGAGCCAACAGTGGACCGCCCAATTCTCAACCCGCATCTTTCCCCCGAAGACCCGAGGCCCGGCTGGCGGTCGTCGTGGAAGGTGGCCTTCGCCAAAGCCTGGTTCGGCAACGCCGGTCGCATGGTTTGGCGCATCATCACCTACAACCCGCTGCGCCGCGTGCCGCTGCAGGTGCGCATTGAAGATGGAACGTTCTGGCAACGCGTGATGCGCGGCGTGGCTTACCGGATGATGTTCGTGCCGATCCTGGCGGCACTGTCGGCCTGCGCGCTGGTCTACAGCGCCACCCACCCGCCGGCGCACGCGCCAGGAATTGATCCGACTTCGCAGGGCATTTACTACGATCCCGTTTCGCTCCTGAGCGACGACGGCACTCGGTTCGAAGGATGGCTCGTGCCCGTGCTTACACCGAAGCACGTGCTCGAACAGAAAGAGCATATGCTCCGCTTTCGTCGGCCGGCGGTCGTGCTGTTGCATGATCATGGCCAATCCCGTGAGCAGATGATCCCGCTGATCCAGCCCCTGCACGAAGCGGGCTTCGTTGTGATGGCAATAAGCCTACGCGGTCGAGGCGGCGGAGGACCGGTCGGCGCGACGTTCGGCCTGCGCGAAGCCGCCGACGTGAAAGCCGCGGTCGAACTGCTGCGGCGCCGGCCGTTTGTTGACCCTGCGAAGATTGCGATCGTCGGGGTGGGCACCGGCGCCAATGCGGCACTGATTGCCGCCTCGCACGACCAGCACATCGCCGCCGTCGTCGCCATCAGCCCGCTTTCGGGGATGCAGGACGTGCTGGCGCGCGACATGGGCCCGAAGCAGTCGTGGTTGAGCTTCATGAACCCGCTGTGCCAGTGGACGTTCGAGTTGGCCTATTCGGTGGACACCAATGACCTGGACCTCTCCCGCTACCAGAAGTTGTCCGCCGGCCGCCCGATCCTGATCGAATCGGCCGGCCCGATCGCCGAGCTGGGCTCGAAGCACACGCAGCAAATCTGCGAATTCCTGGATGCCAAGTTACCGGCGATCGGTTCGGCAACGGTCGAAGCCAAGTAGTGCAATGTACAAACCATTACGTGGGTGCCACGACCTTGGCTTTCAGGCCAAATGGTGCGTTCTTGCATTGATTCAGAACACAGTAACGCCGTTCGCGCACTACTTGACCTGAGAATCAAGTAGAGGCACCCGGCGCCGTCAGTTATGCCCGCGATCGATAGCCCCGATCCATCGCCGGCGTGAGCAGGCCGGCAATCAGGATGGCCATATACGGCGCGGTTGCCACGTTCACATAAAGCTGAAGCGCCGCGGTGAGTACCCCGGCGACGACGGCGAACACCGGGCGCCAACGGCGCGACATCGGGCGGATCGACGCCGACGGTGCAATGAACATTGCCATTAGCAATAGCGGCGAGGCCAGCACCTCGTAGTTGGCGAAGGTAATCGCCACACCCCAGCCGGCGGCGCTGGCGCGGAAGGCCAGCCAGCGCCATTGCGGGCCTTGGTCGGTCACGACGATCGGGACGGGCAAAATCAGGAACGTGAGAAACGCCGCCGCAATGATCAACAGCGGAATGCGATAATCGATCAGCCCGCGATAGAGGAGAAACAACCCGCCGACAATCACCGCCACGGCGCTGGCGCAGCCGACGGGGCCGGGCTCGCCGGCGACTATCAGGTCTTCGATCGCGGGCAGGCGGTCGCGAATCAGGCCTTCGAGTGAGAGCCACGCGCGCTCGGGCGGTGCGCGGCCGGTGGTGAAAGGTGTTAGCCGTGCCGAGACCGGGACGCGGCTGAAGGCGTCGTGCACATCGTCGCTCGTTTGGCGCTGGGCGATCCAAGGCACACGAATGCTCGCGCTTTCGGTCGCCGGGGCGTCGAGCAGATCTCCCCGGAGAGCGTGTTCGGGTTTGAGGACGTGGCGCGCGTCCAGGTGAGGCTGGAAAAGCACGACCAGCAAAAGGTGGGTCAGCAAAACCGGGTGAATGCGGCTGGTTCCGCCGAGCATCCAGCACAGCATCGTCAGCACAATTCCGGCGGCGGGAAGAATCGGCCAAGACGGCGGGAGGTTTGGGCTTAATGGGGTGAGAGAAAATAAGTGCCCCGGCAGTGTCATGGCCAGCAGCAGGGAAAGGATGGCGATGCCGATGATGGAGATTCGGCTGCCGCGTCGTCCCACGCGTTGCCAGGCCGCCGCCGCGACGACAGCGGTGACGACCACTACCGCCGTCCCCGCCGCCGCGCGCCAACCGAACACCGCAAGCCCCGCCGCCAGAGGAAACAGCAGCGCGACGGCGGTCATCAGTTGCACTCGGTCGTTGGAAACGCCCGACCACGCGCCAGCCGCCGGGCGCAAACCGGCATCGGTCGCGCGGGTTGGCGACGGTTCGTTGGCGGTGACGGCCGAGGGGGACGATGACATTTCGTTGCCGAAAGATTACCGCGTCTCACCCGTTCACGACAGGCATCGCACCACGCACATGGCAAGCAATGCGCGTCGCGGCGACCAGCGGCAGCTTCGAGGGGCACACATAATCGCACAAACCGCACTCGATGCAGCCATCGAGGCCGGCGCGGTCGGCCAGCGAAACATTGTTGAACTGCGCGGCCTCCAGCGCCAGCATCGGAAGCACGGCGGTGGGGCATACATCGGCACACCAGTTGCACCGCACACACGGTTCGGCGGCGACGGGGGCGGCTCGGGGGAGCAGGTGCAGCACCAGCCCGCTCTTGCCGGCGGGCGTCGCCAGGTTGGCAGGAGTGCGCAACAGCAACTCGCCTGTCACGATCGCATCATCCGATTCGATGCCAACCTGCAGCGACGACAAGACCGCTTCGATCGCAACCTCGGGCGCAATGGCGGCGAACAGGGTTCGGCCGGCGCGATGATCGCGCACCGCCGCAGGCACGGCCACCGATACGTTTCCCGCCACCAGCCGGCCTAGCGTCCACGCCGCCGCCGCATCGAGCATCAGCACGCCTGCTTCCACCGGCAGCCGTCCGGCGACGAGCTTTCGTTTCAAAACGGCCCGAAGCAACAGCGCCGGATGAAGCTGCGGGTAGATGTGATCGATCGTGATCAGCCGCGGGTTATCGCCACCGCGGCGACCGGCCAGCTTCGGAGCGCGCACGGCCGTATCGGCAACGATGATCGACCGGGCAGCGCGCACGGCCTTGGCCAGGCATTCCACGCCAAGGCGAACATCGTCGGCAAATGTCGTGGCAATGATGCCATTCACCGCCGCCTCGGGATCGGCGTCGAGGGCGGCGCAAATAACGGTGTCAATGGGTCGCGTGGCCGACTGCAAAAGCTGATCGATCAACCGCGGCGCGGTCATTCGGTCGATATCGATCCCGACTTCGCGCAGCCGATGCACCAACCACGCCGCCGAAAGCTCGGGCCGGTTGAGGGCGGCATCGCGTGCGGCATCGGACAATGGCGCCGGCGGATCGACGCCGATGGGAATGAATGCGGGGTTAAGCATCAATTCAGCATTTCAAAGCTGTATGTTCACTGTTTTGCATCCGACCGATTCTTTGACACAAACTGCGCACGGTTCTACATTCCCGCGCTTTCACCACCACGGATCTATTACCATGCAAGATGCCATCAGCAAAGCCGCCAGCCTCGTCGAAGCGCTGCCTTATATTCAGCGGTTTCAGGATAAGGTGGTCGTCGTCAAAGTCGGCGGATCGATTATGGACGACGAGCAGGCGCTGTCGAATATTCTCACCGATATCGTCTTCATGAACTACGTCGGCATGCAGCCGGTGATTGTTCACGGCGGGGGGAAGGCGATTAACGACGCCATGGAAAGAGCCGGCCTGCAACCCCAATGGGTGCAAGGCCGCCGGTATACCGACGAGCGCACGCTGGCCATCGCCGAGCACGTGTTGTGCAACCAGATCAATAAATTCATCGTCAACTTCATCAGCGGCCAAGGCTGCGAGGCGATGGGGCTTCATTCCCTTTCATCGGTCGTCCTGTTCGCGCAAAAGGCGTATTTGCCCGGCGAAGGCGGCCGGCGGATTGATTTAGGCCTAGTCGGCGACGTGGCGACGGTCAACAGTCGCTTGCTGCACCTGCTGGTTCAGGCCGACAGCATTCCGGTGATTGCGACGATCGCCAGGGACGACACCGGCGGGAAGCTGAACGTCAATGCCGACACCGCCGCCGGCGCCGTTGCCGGCGCCATGAAAGCCGAAAAGCTGGTCGTCGTGAGCGACACCCACGGCATCTACGCCGACATGAAAGACCCGAGCAGCCGCATCAGCCACTTGAACCTGGCGCAAATCGAAGACATGGTGAAAAGCGGCGCCATCAGCAGCGGCATGCTGCCGAAGGTCGAAGCGTGCATCACCGCACTAAAAGGCGGCGTGAACAAGGCCCACATCATCGACGGGCGCATTCCGCATTCGCTAATGCTCGAAGTGTATACTGAGGCGGGGATTGGAACGGAGATCGTATTGTGAAACATTTCATCTCCATCGCCGAAACGCCCTCCACCGAACTGCGGCATGTGCTAGGTGTAGCGCGTGTCCTAAAGAAGCAGATCAAGGAACGCAAGCGCAACGATGCCATCCTCGCGGGCAAGACGCTGGCGATGATTTTTGAAAAGCCCTCGCTGCGCACGCGCGTGAGCTTTGCCGTGGCAATGGCGCATTTGGGTGGAACCGGACTTGTTCTTCGCCCGGACGAGGTGGGGTTGGGCACGCGTGAACCGGTGCAGGATGTGGCACGGGTGATTTCGAGCATGTGCGAAGGCATCATGGCCCGCGTGTTCGAACACCAGAAGCTCATCGACCTGGCGACGTGGTCGAGCGTGCCGGTGATCAACGGGCTAAGTGATTATT
>CAZXLA010000011.1:0-12313 GCA_964641895.1 uncultured Tepidisphaeraceae bacterium | reverse complement strand
ATCGACCTGGCGACGTGGTCGAGCGTGCCGGTGATCAACGGGCTAAGTGATTATTCACACCCCTGCCAGGCGCTGGCGGACGTGATGACCATCGAAGAACACTTCGGCAATCTCAAGGGCCGGACGGTGACGTTTATCGGCGACGGGAACAATGTCGCCCGATCGCTGGCGACGATTTGCGGCAAGCTGGGTGTGCGGTTCATCCTGGCGTCGCCGCCGGCGTATGCGTTGCCGATGGATGACCTGGATCGCATCATGACCAAGGTTCCGGAGCTTGATTTCCAGCTCTGCACCGACCCGATCGACGCGGTGCGCGAGGCGGACGTGCTGTATACCGACGTGTGGACCAGCATGGGCCAGGAAGCGCAAGACGCTAAACGCATTCGCGATTTCGCCGGCTATTGTGTTAATGGCGCGCTGCTGGCTAACGCCCCAGCACATGCCGTCGTTCTGCATTGTTTACCGGCGCATCGTGATATGGAAATTACCGATGAAGTGGTTGAAAGCCCGCGGTCGCTCATCTTCCAGCAGGCGGAGAATCGGCTGCATGCGCAGAAGGGGTTGCTGGCCGTGTTGATGGGAAACCTGTAACAGCGGCGGGGCGCCAAAGGTTCCTCAACGCGCGTACTTCGAAAGCTGATTCAACGTCGCACGAAAATCTTTCGGCAGCGGAGACGTGATCTCCACTCGTTCGCCCGCCAGATTCTCAAACGCCAGCCGCTCCGCATGTAACGTCAGCCGGGCGATCAGCGGGCGTTCGTCGTCCTTGCGGCTGGGGTGATAGCCGCGTTTGAATGAACTGAGCAGCAGCAATGCCGCCGGGCCGTAGAGCGGATCGACCACCAGCGGGTTGCCGATGTGCGCCAAGTGAACGCGGATCTGGTGCGTCTTGCCGGTTTTAGGAAAGCATCGCACGAGCGCGTATCGGCGGAAAGATTGTTCCACTTTCCAGGCGGTGATAGCCGGCCGGCCGAATTTACTCACGTGCATCCTGATTTTGTCGGCGGGGTGGACGGCCAGCGGCGCTTCGATCACGCCTTGCTGCTCTGTGGGGTTTCCCGCCACGATCGCGAGATACTGCTTCTCAACTTTGTTGTTCTGAAACTGATGCGATACGTGCCGCTGCGCCACCACGTGCTTGGCGAACAGCAGCACTCCGCTGGTGTCTTTATCAAGCCGATGCACCACGCGCAGCCGCGGGTCGGCGCTGCCGGTGCTGGGGAGGTTTAGTTGACTGGAGAGTTGCTTAAAGGCCGAGGCGGAATCGTCACGTCCCGGGATGGTCACCAACCCGGCCGGTTTGTCGATGGCTACGTAGTCAGGCGAATCGAAAAGGATCGATAATTTTACGTTGGATTTTGAATTGGGCATGTTGACGGACTTGAAGAAGCCCCCTCCCTGGCCCTCCCGGAGTACCGGGAGAGGGGAGCAGACTACTTGCCAAATAAGCTTTGCCCGCTCCATTGTTTAATGGCGGTGAGCACGCGCGGCTGGTTGGTGTTGAGGGCGAGGCTTTTGTTCAAAAGGTCGATCGCGGCTTTGCGCCGGCCGTCGTCTAACTGCATGCCGTCGCGGTAAAGTTTAAGCATCAGGAAGCCCTTTTCGGTGTACGCGGGCCAAAAGAAGGCATCGGCTTTGATCGCCATGTCGTACTGCTTTTCGGCGTCGGCATTCTTTTGGCAAAGCGCCAGAGCGTCGGCGTAGCGTTTGCGGGCTGGCGCGGTTTGAATGTTTTTGATCGCCTGCTCCATCACCGTCAGCGCGTCGGGTCCTTTATCTTGCGCGACTAAGTTTGAGGCGAGGTTGAGCAGCGTGGTGTCCTGCTTGCCATCAAGCTCGAGCGATTTCTTATACGCCGCCTCCGCCAACACCATGCTTCCGCGGGCGTCGAGTGCGACGCCCAGATTCGCCCAGATTTCCGGGTTATCCGGTGAATATTTGCTGGCGCGTTCCAAGTAAGTCACGGCTTCATCAAGCTGATCGAGCGCCAAGTACACCAGCCCCAGATTCATGTTCGACCGCCAGTCTTTCGGGTCGAGCTGCAGCGCCTTCAAATACGCTGCGGCGGCTTCTTTGAGGCGATTGAGAAGCTGGTAGGCCAATCCGAGCCGGTACTGGTTATTGCTGGAATAGGGATCGAGCTTGGCGAGCCGTTCGTAGTTCGGCAACGCGCTCTTAAGATCACCCCGCCCGCGATAGAGGTCGCCGAGCATCGATCGGGCCATGCGCAGATCAGGATTCTGCCGAACGGCTTCCAGCAGCAGGATAACGGCACGATCATTATCCCCCTTGTTGTAGGCTTCGACCGCCTGCACATAAAAGTTTAACCCCGCCGGCCGATCGGCCCCTGGCGCCGTGCCGGCGCAGCCGAGGGTGAACAGCGGAACCAGGACCAGCAAGCCGGCCGACGATAATAATGCAAAAAGCGATCGATGCATGGAAGCGGGAAGGTAAGCACCGGCAAGCAAACCGGCAAGTGAACTGCTGCCAGAAGTCGATGAAGTTTCAATCGGCCTGGTTCAATCGCCCGGAAGTTTTAGCCGTTTAATTGACCGGCTCCCACGGCGCATCTACCATCGACCGCCCGTTCCGCCAGAAAAATCGGCGGGGGCTGTGGGAGGTTTGGTGGCGGTTCTGGTTGCAATTCCGGTATTTAATGAGATCAAGTACGTCGAGCACGTGCTGGCCAAGGTGCGCCAGTTTGCCGGCGACATTCTGTGCGTTGACGATGGCAGCACCGACGGAACCGCCGAGCGGCTGGCGACACACAAAGATATTCGCCTCCTCCGCCACGAAACAAATTCCGGTTACGGCCGAAGTGTGATCGATGCCATAAACTATGCGGCGCGAAATGGATTCGATTGGGTCATCACCGTGGATTGTGACGAGCAGCACGAACCGGAAATGATCCCACATTTTCTCGACCTCATCGCCACCGATCGCTGGGACATGATCAGCGGATCGCGCTACCTTGACCCGCGGCACAATGATGATCTGCCGCCGGGCGATCGGCGCAGCATCAATGGCGCCCTCACCGCCGTCATGAATGTGCTGTTCGGGTGGAAACTCACCGATGCGTTTTGCGGCTTTAAAGCTCACCGCGTCGCCGCCACCGTGCCGTTGATGCTGGATGAGCCAGGCTACGCCTTCCCTCTGCAACTCTGGCCGCGCACGGCGGCAGCGAAACTGCGGATTACCGAACTGCCTGTCCGCCTGATCTACAATGACCCCAACCGCTCCTTCGGCGGAAATCTTGATGACGCCTACATTCGCATGAAGCATTACCTGGAAGTTCTCCACCGCGAATTGCAGCGTGAGCCGATCGCCAGCCTCGAGCCGGACGATTGCGCCGCGTGTTTCGCGTGTTCCACCGAGTCGGCCCAGCGATGACCGCAACTGCAGTTGATCTATCGCCCTCACGCTACGCCGACTGGAAAGCCCCAGCCGGCGATAGTTCGTTGCTGATCTGGCCGGAGACGAATGAGCTGATAGCGGCGACGGATCGCAATCACAAAACACTTAATGGGGCGATCGAAACCAAACTTCTCGGCACCCCTCTTTCAGAAGTCCGCGCCGCGGCGCGAAAATGGATCGGGCATCTCAATGACGACCAGCCGGTCATCGCCACCGGCCATCAGACCGAACTTTGGCACGCCGGCGTGTGGGTAAAAAACGCCGTCATCCACGCGGCGGCGGAAAAAATGGGCGGGCGGGCGTTTCACTTTGCGGTCGATACCGACTCGCCCAAACACCTGCTGTTGCGCTGGCCGGGCGCAAGCATGCCGATTGCGGACGACGAGCGGTCGGCGACGGCACATTGGTCGGGGCTGCTTAATGCCCCCACCCCGAAGCACGTAGCCGACGTTCGCACCGCCCTGACAGCCGCGGCGCGGTCGTGGGATTTCCAGCCGATGGTTTTTGATCTCCTCAATTCGCTGGAGCGGTTGTCTCGCGAACAGCCGCGGCTGCCCGATGCATTGTGCAACGCGCTGCACGAGCTCGATGGGTCGCTGGGCCTGCGCTACGACGCGATGGTCGTCTCGCCCATCCTCGAGTCGCCGCCGTTTCTGCAGTTCGCGGCACACTGCATTGCGAACGCGCGCCATTTTGCCGGCGACTACAATGCGGCGCTTGATGCTTACCGCGACGAACACGGTATGACCACCGCCGGCCGGCCGATGCCGGATTTGTTCGTGAGCCACGAGGCGATCGAATTGCCGTTCTGGCTCGACGACTTGGCCACCGGTCATCGCACCCGGCCCAGCGTGTTTGAACTGGAAGGGCGGTCGGTCCTCAAGCTCGTGACCGGTGAAGAAATCGCGTTCTCGTCCGATGAAAACGGCGCGGCCGCGGCGCTCCGACTGCACAAGTTCCTCGCCGAAACGTCGCACCGGATTTCGCCGCGGGCACTCACGCTCACGATGTTTCTGCGGCTGTTCATCGCCGACATGTTCATCCACGGCATCGGCGGCGGGCGATACGATCAGGTGCTCGATAAGCTCATCCACCGCCATTTCGGCATCACCCCGCCAACTTTCGCGGTGGCGACGTCAACCATGTTCTTCCCGTTGGCCGTCGGCCGGTCGCGGGCGTGCGTGCCGTGCGTCGGGCGCGAGGGGCACCACTTGCGTCATCGCTCACTGGGTGACGGCAAGCGGGAATTTCTGCAATCAATCGAATCCCTGCCGAGGCGGTCGCGCGATCGCGCGGCGGTGTTCTTTGCGATGCAGACGGCCCTGCGAAACAACTGGTCCACCGATCCGAAACTCACCGCCTGGGAACGCCGCCTGACCGCCGTGCGCGAACAGGAACAACGCGACGTGGTAGAATTCGACCGCGAGTTGTTCTACGGCGTGCAACCGCGTGAACGGCTGACCGGCTTGATTGAGCGTGTTCAGCAGGAATTCGCATAATCGGCCCGCGCGCAATTCGTTCTTGGACGGGGTGCCAGCGGAGTAGTTGAGTTTTTGAGTGATGGGGTGATTGAGACTTTGTCTGGCGTTGCGCGCCAATGCTATCCCACTACGCCACCACTCCATCATCTCCGACGTAGCAGTTGCGTCTCACCGTATTTCCACGCAGAATTCCGCAACTCATGAGTCCGGCGGTTAAAAAGTGGTCAAAATTCGCGCTGCGGTGGGGAATCGCGATCGCGGGGATCGCGATCGTGCTCAGCAACATTTCACTGCACGACCGCGTGCTGGCGCTGGGGCTTAAACCCAATAACATTCCGGTCGAGGTGAAACTACGTTCGTCGGCGCCCCTGCGGGTGAACGAACGAACCATGTTCGAAGCGATTGACCCGGTGGAAGGCAAGTACGTTTCGCTGTCGCGAGCGCAGCTTACTAACCGGCCCGACCGCAAAACCGTCACGCTCAACGACGCCAGCAACGTACCGCTGCTGGCGATGGATCTAACCGACGACGCGCGCGATGCGCAGGTGCGCCGGTTGCTCATCGCCGACCCAGCCACCGGCGAGGGAAAATGGATCGAACCGTCGGCGGTCAAAGGCGGATTCGAGCTGCGCGTGCCCAACCCCCTGATCGATCGCGGCGTGAATACGATGCTGGCGCAGGCGGATAAACGCTATCTCTGGCTGGCCATCGGCATCTTTCCCGTCGTGTTCTTTCTCACGGCCTTCCGCTGGCAGCGACTTCTCAAGGCAATCGAGGTCACGCTGCCATTCCGCAGAATTTTCGCGCTCAACATGGTTGGGTGTTTTTACAATAGCTTCATGCCTGGCAGCACGGGTGGCGATGTGCTCAAGGCATGGTACGTCGCCAAACAGACGCACCACCGAACACGCGCTGTCATGAGCGTGATTATCGATCGCCTTATCGGCCTGATAGCCTTGGTTATTCTCGGCGGATCGATGGCCACTTTTCAATGGATCGCTTCGACCGACCCGAACGATCCAGCGACGCGTAAATGCATGCAGGTTTCGATCGGGTCGATGGTTATCTTGCTCGCCTGCGCAACCGGGTTGGCTGTCTTTTATGTCCCGGCTCTGCGTAAATACACCGGCCTCAATTTCCTGTTGCGCCGGCTGCCGATGCAGGCGCAGGTGGGCAAGGCGCTCGAGACGATGGACCTTTACCGCCGCCGGCCGGGGTTGATTTTGGCGGCGCTTTGTCTCACGTTTCCGGTTCACGGCACGGTGGTTATGTCGGCGATGCTCTGCGGAATGGCGTTTCACCTGCCGCTGGAATGGTGGTACTACTTTGTAGCGGTGCCGGTGATCGTGCTGAGCGGATCGATCCCTATTTCACCCCAGGGCGCGGGGGTGATGGAGTTTTTCGCCATCGTGCTCACGCGCAGCCGCGGGGTGACGATCGGCGAGGCGTTTGCGCTGACGATGTGCATTCGCCTGGTGCAGATTTTGTGGAATCTGACCGGCGGCATTTTCGTAATGTTCGGCGGTTACCATGCACCGACGGACAAAGAACAAGCGTCACTGACAGACGACGACGGCGGTATCGCACCGGCGTTGCCTCAACCGACGACCACCCACTAACCGCGCCTAAACCAACATGCTCCGCGGGATTGATCGCATCCTCCTTCGCGTGAACGGCCTGCCGGCGGCGGTGAGGCATTACCGCGATACATTTGGTCTGAAGCTCGTTCGCGAAGATCGCAACCTCGCGGTTTTTGCGATGCCCGGCAGCGACGTTCAACTGGTGCTGCACGACGACCCTGATCTGCCCGCCGACGCCACTTATTTTCTGGTGGACGACGTTCGCCAGCTCTATAAAGACCGCGAAACGATGAAGCTCACGTTCATCAGCGCGCCGACGCCGGTGAGTCGTGGATACCGCGCGACGGTGCGCGACGCGTTCGGCGCCGTGCTGCTCATCATCGACCGAACCACCGCTCCCGATGCTGTGGAAGACGCTCGACCGGCGGTGGGGCTGTTTCCGGGCGTGACACCGCGGGCATCGGTTCGACGTGATCGGTTGATTGCGATCTACGAAGAACTCGGTCGCACCGCGGATGACTTGCCATACACGCCGCACTTTGAGTCGCTCTATGAGCAGTACATCAGCGGTACGGCCGACCCGAAGCCCGATCGCGCCGAAGTGTGGCGTCACCTGTTGACCACGCGCAAAGCAGGCAAACTCCCCCGAATGGGCGAAGCCGCCAGCAAACCGCCAGCTTTAGCGGCGGATGAAAAGGCCGCATTGCTCGACATATTGGGAAGTGACATCGGCAAGCGCGACCGTCTCCCGTATACGCCGCGGTTCGAAGAGATTGCCGCCGCCTTCAACAAGGGCCGCCGCCGCGCAATCGCGGCGCATCAGCTTTGGCGCGCGATCGCCACGCTGTCTAAGTGACTTTGGCGAAAGGACGCTGCCGGCCGACCAGCACATCGTCGTAGAGCTGTAGCCAGTCGTCTAAACCATTCACCGGATGAAGAATGGCCTGGCCGCGGCGGGTGGGGCGGTTCGGATCATCATCAAAGAAGTGATGGGCGGTCTGGGCGAGCAGCTTCGCATGAACCGCCGGCCCGATGATCAGGTCATCGCGTGACAACTCGTTCGTTAATGCGCTGGGCGCTGCGAGGATGGGCAGGTTCCCCGCGCGGCAAATCTCCGCCGCCAGCAATCCGCCCGGTTCGGCGGGTGTGTAAAGAGCCAAATCGGCCATCGGCACGAGTTGATCGAATGAAATGGTGGTGTTCAGAACGTCTTGGGCGATCACGCAAAATCCGGGCTGACACAGTGCTTGCGTGAATCGGCGGATCACATCAACGTACGGCCCGCCGGCGATGAGCAGTTTGTGACGTTGATCGAAGCAGAACAGGATCACCGCCGCCCACGCCGACAGCTTGTGCCCGGCGGCACGGGTGCATTCGCCGACGGCGAGCATCACGCGATCGGATTCGGCCAGACCCAGCGCCTTGCGTGTGATGGGCGTTTGCGCCGGTGTTGGAACGAACGGCGTCGGCAGCGAACGAATGCTGGCCTGGTTGATGCCCACATCGATCAGCGCTCGTCGGGCGGATTGACTGGGTGCGGTCGACGTGACCTGTCGCACCTTGGAAATCCACCGTAACCGGCGCACGCCGCGCAGGATGTTGTGGGCGATGGGCGTGTAGACGACGGGCTGGCATCCGATGGGTAGAACCGATAAAAGCGAATTCGGGCCGATGGCGTGAAGTACATCGAAGCCGGCCGCGCGGTCGAGCCGGGCAAGTTCGGCCATCGCGTGCGGCGTGGCCCCCGCCGGCGGGAGTTGAAACAACCGCACGTCGTAGTCGGCTGAACCTGCGGCCGCCAGCGCCACGGCGAGTTCGCGGTTTTCAAAATCTTCGGTGGGCTGGTGAACGACAAGCACGCGTACCATCGTGGCAGGAAATGTAGCGAAGCTGGAGTGAAAGGCGAATGCTCCCGATCTGGAATTTGAACGACCCCGCCGGCCGGGAAAAAGTGGCCGAGCGGATCAAACGCCTGCGGCTCAATCCCGCCGACCTGGCTCTATCGCGCGGCGCGCTGGCTGAAAAGGAGGCGGTGGTGCGCGCGACGATTGCCGACGTAGCGGCGCGGGGTGATGCGGCGATCGTCGAGCTGTCTCGCCAATTTGATGATCCGCAATTTTCTGCCGATCAGATTCGTGTTACGACCCAGGAAATGGCCGCCGCCGCCGGGCGCGTTTCACCCGAGATCACTAGCGCGCTGCGACGGTCGATTGCGCAGCTCACCGAATACCAGCGTCACATCATGCCGAGCGACCCGCCGGATTTGATTCGGAGCGGCGTGCGGTTGGGCATGCGTTTCACGCCGATGGATTCGGCCGGCTGCTACTTTCCCGGCGGGAAGGCGGCGTATCCGTCGAGCCTGATTCACCTGGCCGTGCCGGCGATTGTGGCCGGCGTGGGCAAGGTCGCGGTTTGCACGCCGCCGAGCAAATATGGGAAGAGCGATGTGGTGTTGGCCGCGTGCCATGAGCTTAAATTGACGCACGTCTACCGCGCCGGCGGCGCCGCGGCGATCGCGGCGATGGCGTTCGGCACCCAGACCATTCCCGCGGTCGATAAGATCGTCGGCCCGGGCAATGACTACGTGCAATTGGCCAAACGCGCCGTCGCCGGCGGGGTGGGGATCGATGGGTATCTGGGGCCGAGCGAAATTCTGGTCATCGCCGACGAAACGGGCGAGCCGGCGTTCATCGCGGCCGATTTGATCGCGCAGGCCGAGCATGATCCGGGGTCGTGCTTTTTGTTGACGGCGTCATCGGAACTGGCGGGTAAAGTGATTGAACAGATTGCCGCACAACTGGTTGCGCGAAACCGCCGAGCGGCCATCGAAAAATCATTGGAAAGCGAAAGCGCGATCATCGTTTCGAATTCGATGGAGAATTTACTGGAAGTGGCCAACCAACTGGCCGCCGAGCACGTCAACCTTCAGTGCAAGGACAACGATGCAGTGCTGCGACAGTTAAAACACGCCGGCGCCGTGTTCTTCGGCCCATGGTCGGCGGTGGCGGCGGGTGATTATGTGGCCGGGCCAAGCCATTGCCTGCCCACAAATACCACGGCACGGTTCAGCAGCGGGGTGAGCGTGTATGAGTTCCTCAAACGATCAAGCATCGTGCGTTACGAAGCCAACGGCTTGACCGCCGACGCCGATGCGGTGATTGCGCTGGCCAATGAAGAACACCTCGATGGCCACGCGGCGAGTGTCGCGCAAAGACGGATCAACCCTGCCTGAAGCTGTGCGCGCGTATCGGCTCATAACGATTAACGATTGACGATTGATCAGAGGCGTGCCACCCCCGACTCAATCGTTAATCGTCAATCGTTACGCCCCATCATTCGCCGACGGCGCCCTGAGCGCCAGATTTTTCCCGCGCGACGACATTTTTGCCGATATACTAAGTGCCATGGCTCCACCCTTCGTACGCGCATCGGTTCGCGCGATGACCGGCTACACGCCCGGCGAACAGCCCGGCGTCGGCGAGCGCATCGTGAAACTCAACACGAATGAGAATCCGTTTCCTCCCAGCCCGAAAGTGATGGAAGCGATTCGACAGATCGAGCCGGAGCTGCTGCGCCGGTATCCCAAACCCCTGGCCGACAACTTCCGCGTGGCGGCGGCGAAGCATTTGGGGATCTCACCCGACATGATCCTGTGCGGCAACGGCAGCGATGATATTCTTACCATCGCCACGCGGTGCTTCGTTCCGCCCGGTGGCGTTTTGGCGTCGCCGGAGCCGACTTACTCGCTGTATCCTGTGCTGGCCCAACTGGAAGACGCGAAATTTGTCGGCGTGCCTTGGACGAAAGATTACCAGCTTCCGATCGACGCGTTGTTGGCCGCGAAGCCGCAAGCGGTTTACTTGGCGAACCCCAACGCGCCGACGGGCACATTTGTCTCGCCGGCGCGAATTGCTGAACTGGCCGAGAAGTTTCGAGGATTGATTTTGATCGACGAAGCATACGTCGACTTCGCCGATGAAAGCTGTGTCGTTTTGGTGAGCGCTTATGAAAACGTCGTCGTCACTCGATCATTGAGCAAGGCGTATTCGCTCGCCGGGCTGCGGTTTGGCTATTGCATCGCGCAGCCGCAGGTCATTGACGAAATGATCAAAGTGAAAGACAGCTACAACTGCGACGCCATCAGCGCTGTAGCCGCGACGGCGGCGATCGAAGACCAGGAATATGCCCGGCGGACGTGGGAACACGTCAAAACTGAGCGGACGCGCGTCGCTCAGGAACTAAGCCTGATGGGTTGGCTTCCGTTACCGAGCCAGGCCAACTTCATTCTCGCCGCCGTGCCGAGCGGCCGTGGCAAAGAGGTGTACCTTGGATTGAAAGCGCAGGGAATTCTGGTGCGATTCTTCGACGCGCCCGGCTTACGCGACAAAGTACGCGTCACCATCGGAACGATCCAGGAGAACAACGCCTTACTCGGCGCGGCAAAAGAACTGCAAGTGGTCGAAAAGGCCGCGTGACCTTTTATTTGGCCGCAGATTACACACTGTTCTCTGATCTGCGTTCACCTGCGTTCATCTGCGGCTATAAAAAATTAGATATGAATCAAAGAACCGCCGAAATACACCGCAAGACCAAAGAGACCGACATTTCGGTTTCGCTCAACCTTGACGGCAAAGGCGATACGTCGCCGGCGACGGGTGTGGGGTTTCTGGATCACATGCTCGACCTGTTCGGCCGGCACAGCCTGATTGACCTCTCCGTCGCCGCCAAGGGTGATCTGCACGTTGATGCACATCACACCGTGGAAGATGTGGGCATCGTGCTCGGCCAGGCGATTGATAAGGCAGTGGGCGACAAGCGCGGCATCAACCGCTACGGGTGGGCGATGGTGCCGATGGATGAAAGCCTGGCCCAGGTCGCTGTTGATCTTTCGGGCAGGCCGGCGTTCGTGTTCAATGTGAAGTTTCCCGCGCCGCTGATCGGCGCGTTTCCCAGCGAACTGGTCGAAGAATTCTTCAAGGCGTTATGCAACAGCGCGAAGATGAATCTACATATAACAGTGCCGTACGGCGGAAACGCGCATCATGTTGCTGAAGCGATCTTCAAAGCGGTCGCCCGCGCGCTTCGAATGGCGGTTTCGTTCGATCCGCGCAACGACGGTGTGCCGAGCACGAAGGGTTTGTTGTAGGGGTTTGCGGCTTTTCGACCGTTGCGCAGATTTCTTGTTTTCTGTGCGATCTCTAGGCCGCTGCGGTGAGTCCTGAATTGGTGAACCCTGAATTTGCCAGATTAGCGACGATCCGGAATGACTTTCATACGCAGCCCCTCGGCGGTGCGGACGACGTCCAGAAACTGGCTTTGACGGATGCGGTGAGTCGTGCCGATCTGGCCGGCGCGCATGCCGGGGTTGTCGTACTGTCCGGCGGCTTCGGCGCACCACCAGTTACACCGGTAGCGGGTGCCTGTAACGCGGGCGCAGCGGACAATATCGGCCGGCTGGCGCGCGATGGATTTAGCGATTTCTGCTGAAAGGTCTTCGTCGACAGGTTTGGCGACTGGGGTTGCTGCGAATTCCATGTTGCGATCCTTTCGGCGGTAGCAGCCGCCGGCAAAGTGCGCCACGCGCAAGGTGCATCGTGCTTTTCCGCTCGTGCAAACGCCATCCGGCGGGCGGAAGGCACGGGGCTGCGATAAACACCGAGAGGCCGCGCGGCGCGCGACCTCTCGGATAGTTGCCTTCGCTTCGGCACCAATCGGCTATCCGTTCGGGCTAGCCGTTAGGGTGCTGGCAGGATCTGCCGAGGCTTAGTAGCGATTGCCGCGGCCACCGCCGCCCACGCCGACAGCTTGTGCCCGGCGGCACGGGTGCATTCGCCGACG
>CAZXLA010000010.1:0-42773 GCA_964641895.1 uncultured Tepidisphaeraceae bacterium | reverse complement strand
AGGCGAGCCTGAACTAACAAACTTCGAGCGTCCACCGTTCGTGGGGAAGCTCAATGGATAATGAACAACTCTTTTGGCGCATCTGCCCCATTCGATGCTATTTGATCAAGACTGCCGCAATTTTCCTGATTTTGAAGTTGTTGGAGAGTTGGAACTTGTTATTTGCAACTTTGAACGGCAATCTTCGCGCCTTCGTGAGCTTCGTGTTTCAAAATCGGTGCATTGTGATCTCAGAATAATGAAACAATTTCATCGCGGCCGGCGAATGGTGTATACGCCGTCAATCTCGTAAACCGTGCCGCTGGCAATGAGCTTCCGCAGCGCCAGCTTGACCACCGCCGGAAGGTCGCCCTTGAAAACCTCGGTGCGCGCCAACACTTTGCGAATCGAGACCACGAGCGAGAGAATTCGCTTTTCACCATGCGACAATTCTTCAAGAATCAGCGGGCTGATACGGCAATTTGTCGAGGTCATCCGGGCAATCGTACTCGAAATGACCCGAATTAGCGCGGCGGCGGCGGGCGGCGAACCAGGGCAGACGTATTACAAGCGGCGAGCGTCAGCGACCCGATTCTCGTGCATTACCACCGGTCGCCAACGCTCGCAGCTCGTAACTCCGCCCGCTTGCGATCGCCTTGGGTGGCTAACGCTGTCATCCAGACTTCAAGTGTGATGTTAATCGAGTATGACTGGCTCTTAGCGGTCGGCGGCAATGACGTTGACAGTGGCACAGGCATTCCTGCCTGTGTCTCCGATTTTCAAGAACCGGCGCGATCGACGAAGAATGCCCGTGCCGCGCGTTTACCCAAACAAATCCTCACCTCGCGCCTACCCCACCCCGGCGGGGTCGATTCATCGACCCTGCAACCGCCAACAGCGCCAACGCAACCGAAGCAGGCTCCGGAATACTCCCCCGCAACCCTTGCGGCACCGGCGGAACCGGGCCGAGGCCCAAGCCTTCGAACTCTTCAAACCGCCACCAGATATCATCGCGCAGCTTCGCGCCCCAATACACGTCGGGCCAGTCGAGCATGGCGACGTACAAGTCTTGCAGCGTTGGATCATCGCCGCCTCGGCGAAGGTAAGGCGTTTCTCCAAAGTTGGCCGACAAGATCGTGAAGTCGTCCAGATCAACAAAGCCGGTGTAGTTGAAGTCGCCTTGCGTCCAGATGCCGTTGTTGCCGTTGCCGGCGGCGTAGCGGGTGAAATCATCGAGGTCGACTTTTCCGTTGATGTCCGCGTCGCCGGCGTAGGTGAAACCAACAACCACGGTGGTTGAATCAACCACCTGACCGCCGAATGTCGCCGTCCCGCTGCTGACGTCCAAAACGTTCGAAGCTTCGCCGTAGCCAAGGGCATAAAGGCTGGTCGCGCCACCCGCCGCAGTCGAACTGCGAATGCCGGCGCCGTTCCAGCTCCCTGATGCGAAACCAGTCTTGATCAGACCCGCGATGCCGCTGGACGACGTCCCGGCGTTGCCGATCGGGCTGGTGGATGTGTAGTCGACCACCAGATCGTTATTTTTCAAATCGAGCGCCGCACCCGACGCGATGGTGAGCGACCCGGTGCGGCTGACACCCGCGTTATCGCCAACGACATCCAGCGTCCCGCTTCCGCCGCTGGTCGCGGTGATGATTGCGACGCCCTGATTGATCGTGAAAGTGGAATTGCGCACATGCTTGGCTTCAAACGTTCCCGCGCCGGTTTTGAGCACGTTGCCCGTTAAAGAACTTGACGTGCCGCTGTTGATTGCCCCGGCGAACGTGCGCGTGCTACCGGTTCCGACCCCGAATTGCGCGGTGCCGGCGCTCACGACCATGTTTGCGTCGGTGGACGTGGTGTTGATCGGTACATCGTTGAATAGCAGCGTACCCGCTCCGCCTTTGGTGAGTGTGAAAGCTGATTTACCGCTGCCGAGCGTGACCGTGCCTCCGAGCTTGACTGTTCCACCGGTCCCCGACGGAAAGGTGTTGAGCGTTCGTGCGCTGCCCTGATCGAAGGTAACCGGGCCACGAGCGTCGATTGCCCAAGCGCCCGTTACGTCGACGTCGGCGTTGAACTGAATCGTGTTGCCGATGATCCGCGTGGGGTTGCTGCCGAGGTTGGACGTACGATCATCGAACCCGGTGAGTGCGGCATTGGCCGTGATCGTGCCAGAACCCGCCTCAAACGTAATGGTTCCAAGGCCGGCGGGGCTATTGAGCATCGTAGCGCCGCTGAAAATCGAATCCTCGGTGAGGTTCAAGCGCGCTTTCTGAACCCGCACCCCGCCCGAGAACGTATTGGCCGCAGAGAAAACATTGGTGCCCTCGCCCGCGCCGCGCCCGTAGCCCAACAGCAGGTCGCCGAGCACAAGGGTTCCCTGTCCGGTTGCGATAGTCTGCAGCGTGATGCTGCCGGTCCCTGACAGGGTGGCGTACAATCCCAGACCTTGGTTCTGCGCGGTCCGAATGACCAGCTCCCGAGAAGTCGGTGCTAAAAGGGTTCCAGTAGAGAACCTGCCGGCTCCGATGAAGAATCCGGTGCCGGTTTCAAACGTGCCGGCGCGAAACTGCTGAATGTCGATGCCGCCGGTGGCGCTGGAACTGAAAGCGAGTGTTGACGTGTTTGACCCGGAATTGGATGCGTTGAGGGTATAATAACCATCAGTGTTTCCATTGAACCAATTGCCGCGGTCGATTTGTATGGTGCCGACGTTGGCTGTGTACGCGCCGTTCGTTGCAAGCTGGATCGTGCCGCCTCCACCGGCGTTAATGATGGCGCGGTCTCCGGCTGCTGGAATCTGGCTACTCCAGTTGGCAGGCACATTCCATCGGTTCGGTGGGCTTCCGGCATTTGCCCAGCTACGATCAGCCCTAGGACATTGCGAAGCAATTCCAATGACAGCGGCCGCAGCAGAGAGGATCGAGACATGGAGACGGTGACGTATTTGGGGCTTCATCTGAAACTCCTTGAAGCGCCGAGATTGCTATGGGATTCACTCCCCCCGCCGCGAACGCGGCGAGGCGTCTACGTTTTTAGGAGAAACACTAATACTCAGAACCGAGCGGTGCAACGATTTTCTGCACTAATATTATTTCTTTTTTTCGGCGGAATCGCGCTTGGCGGCTATAGCCTCGCGCCTTTGGCAACCCCGATTGGTGCGTACGACCACTTGGCGACGGGACTTTCCGAGTCGGCCCATGTCTCGGGCATCGCCTTCGAGATTGAATCGCCTACACAGGTACCGGTCGCGTGGGGTATGGACGGTTCCGCATTGCAACTCGCTGGCCCCCCAGGCTACTCATCGGCTTACGCACTCGGCGTTATCGATGAGTCAGGACACACAATTCACTTCGGACAGTTTTCGAACCCTGGAGAGCCCTATCCCAAGCCGGCTCTCTGGCGCGATGGAGTTTTCAGCACACTCCCGTTCGACGGGGCCGGCGGCTATGTTCAGGGCGGTAATGGCACGACGTTCGTCGGTGCGACGTTTCTGGATCCACCCGTTCCTCAGCAAACAGTGCTGACCATCTGGCAGGACGGAATGCCCCAGCGCGTGAATGGAGTTTCTGCGGAAGTCCATTTTCTGCGTCCGTTCTCGATGAACCGCGCGGGAGAATATGTCGGTGTGTACCTCAACATTGTTAACGATGATTTCGTTTATGGTTCTTTTATCGGCCAGGGGACGGAAGCGCGCTTTCTGAGTTGGACAGGATTCCCCGAGGCCCGTTCTTATGACATCAATGACGTGGGTCAGGTGGTGGGCTTCTATCTTCCGGACGGCGTAAACCCGATCGGATTTGTAGCCACGGAGGACGAAGCGCAGTCACTGGGGATTCTTGACGGCTCGACCTACAACGCCGGATCGGCGATCAACAATTTTGGCACGATTGCCGGCTACAACCTCGACGCGTTTGGAAACTCGGTCGGCGTGCTGTACGAACCGGGTTCGCTTTCGCCGATTGACCTCAACACCCTGATCGACCCCATCCCCGGCGTGAAGCTTGTGCGCGGGGTCGACATCAACAATGCCGGGCAGATTCTGGTCGAAGGCCTGGGGGCGAGCGGGTATTCGTACTACGTCCTCACGCCGATCCCCGAACCCGTTTGCCTGGCGATGGTCGTGATGGCGGTCGCAGGGTCGATGAATCGACCCCGCCGGGGCGGGTGAAAAATTGTCGGGGATTTTGCTTGACATTCCTATTAATGTTTGGTATTTGTTTTTGCCGGCGCGATCGGCGTGTTTACGCCGGGCGGCGGCTCTTTGGCAATTGAATAGCGGTCAGGGTTGATCACGACGGCGCTGGATAAAGTTGGAAAGCAACGGACGGCGTGGGATCGCCTGCGGGGGAGTGGAATGTCCCAGAATGTCCCAAAATGTCCGACCCCGGAAAATAGTCTCAACGGCGAAATGAATGGTAAGTGCTTTGCGGGCCGGTGGATAGCCGTGCCCACGCGGGCGGCGACGTCGACGGATATGGGGCAGGACCGTGAGGGTTCAGGGTTCAGGGCAAACGCATGTAACGAGCGGCGAGCGTCAGCGACCCGATTCCCGCAGCAATACGACCGGTCGCTGACTTTCGCGGCTCGTTATTCGGTTCAGATGCCGTTGCCTTGACAGCGGGAGTTAGGACGGATTTCGTTTCGGTCTGGAATCAGGCTGCTCCGCCTACTCATCCGCCGGCAGGTTTTGGAAGGCCTCGTCCACTTCCTTCTGATCCAGCACGCCGAGTTCCTCCAGCGCCAGTAACGCGGCTTTTTGTTCGGCTTGTTTTTTGTTCGGGCCCCATGCGCTGGTGAAGCGCCGGCCGTCGACGGTTACGCATACTTCGAAGCACTTGCTGTGGTCGGGGCCTTTTTCGTCCAGCAGTTCGTAGATGGGCGTGCCGCCGAGGAACTTCTGGGCGTGTTGTTGCAGAACCGCCTTGAAGTTCTGCTGGTGCATGGTGGCGGAGATCTGTTCGATCTTCGGGTTCATGGTTCGAAGCACGTAATCTTTAACCACTTCAAACCCGCCGTCGAGGTAGACGCTGGCGACGATGGATTCATACACGGCGGCGGCGAGGCTGCTGGGGATTTGCTCGCGGCTGTGAATGCCTTTTCCGATAATGAGCAGATCAATCAACCCGGTTTCTTTGCTCACTTCGGCGCAGGTTCTTCGCGAGACGACGGCGGATTTAATTTTGGTAAGGTCGCCTTCCAGGAACTCTGGGAATTTCAGGAAAAGCGCCTCGCAGACAATCAGATCGAGCACGGCATCGCCGAAGAACTCCATGCGTTCGTTGCTTTGCAGCCGATTGTCGGCAATCGAGGCGTGGGTGAGGGCCTCTTTGAGCAGGTCGGGCTTTTTGAAGGTGTAGCCGAGAATGCTCTCGGCGCGCGCACGAAGTTCTGGACTCACGCGGTTGCTCGCTTGCGTAAAAACTGCGGCGTCGTTTACGAAACGATCGTGCCGAAACGCAGGTGATGTGCACTAACACCGTCGACCCCGGCGCGTCAGAACTGCGGTTTCAGGGCGAGGGTGACGCAGGCATCAGCCGGTGACTGATGTCGCTCGCACAGAAACGGAAGTTCGGCGTCCGGCGGCCGATGGCGATGACCTGTCGGCAGGGCCTGTTCGGCACCGCTGGAATCAATAGAGGTAGAGTCGCCTCGAACCGGCGGGCTGTCAATTGCAATGTGCAAAATCGCCATACGGCTTGTAAGCGTCTTGACGGAAGATGGTGAAGCGATAGGATTTGCGACTCGACTCCCCGCGGCCGTGGCGGAATTGGCAGACGCGCTAGATTCAGGTTCTAGTGAGGCAACTCGTGCTGGTTCGACTCCAGTCGGCCGCAATGTGGGAGAAAATGTACGCGACCCGATGCCTGGCATCGGGTCGCGTCTTTGCGTAATTAACCGAAAGCGTGAGCGACCGGATTCCAGCAACAAAGCGACCGATTCCCGCAGAAATACATCCGGTCGCTTACGCTCGCGGCTCGTGATGCTTATCGGACTGTCGCCAAAAATGGTGGTTTAAGGTTGGGTGCGTTGGGTTGAGTAACGTGCGTTTGTCACGCAATTCAAGGAGACCTATATGACCAAGACGGTATACAGAAATGTCGGCAGCAAGCGTTTCTCGCCGCGGCCTAAACGTTCGACGATGCGGTCGCTCGGATCGTTCGACATGCTCATGGCCCGCATCGATAACGCCAGCGCGCGGTTGAAGGCCACGCGGCGGAAGGGGCGGTAGTGGTCTGAGCGGTGGCGTTTGAGCGTCGAGATTCCTTGGCGCTGGATTTGCGATTTAATATAAAACGACCGGCGACTCGGATTCGAGTGGCCCCTCGTTTTTTGTTGATTCAGAATTCTGCGCGGCTTGGGATTCTTGCAAGACCCTCTCCCGGCGTACCGGGCGAGGGAGTGAGTTACCACGCAAAATGGGCGAAGGCCTTGTTGGCGTCCGCCATGCGGTGCGTGTTTTCGCGGGTGCTCATCGCCTTGCCTTCTTTTTTGAAGGCGGCAATAAGCTCTTCAGCGAGGCGAACCGACATCGCGCGGCCCGATTGCCCGCGGCAGGCTTCAAGGACCCAGCGAAACGCCAGGCTCTGCTGCCGGCGCTTGTTCACCTGCATCGGCACCTGGTAGTTGGCGCCGCCGACGCGCTTGCTGCGCACTTCAACGAACGGCTTGACGTTGTTGATCGCGCCTTCAAAGACTTCCAGCGGTTGCTGTTCGGGGAACTTGGTCTTCACCTTTTCCATTGCGTCGTAGAAAATCTTCTGGGCGACGGTCTTTTTTCCGTCCCACATCAGGCAGTTGATGAACTTGCTGACGAGCTTGCTGTTGAAGCGAGGATCGGGTTTAAGAATCGATTCACTAGCGGTCCATTTTTTGTACGCCATAACTAAACCTTGCCGTTTCCTTGGATGATGTTTCTCCCCGCTGCACACGAGCGGGAATACTCCGGGTTTTTTGCAATAGTGGTGAAGTAATTGAGTGTTGACGTGGTGGAGTGACGAGCACGCCACCACTCTACAACTCGATCACTCAACTACTTTCCTTTCTTCGCCCCGTACTTGCTGCGGCTGCGCTTGCGGCCGTCGACGCCCAGGGCATCGAGCGTGCCGCGGACGATGTGGTAGCGCACGCCCGGCAAATCGCGCACACGTCCGCCGCGAACCAGCACGATGCTGTGTTCCTGCAGGTTGTGCTCTTCGCCGGGAATGTACGCAGTCACTTCCTTGCCGTTGCTCAATCGCACGCGGGCGATTTTGCGCAGCGCCGAATTGGGCTTTTTCGGGGTCATGGTTTTGACCTGAAGGCACACGCCGCGCTTCTGCGGGCTGGCTTCCAGGTCTTTAACCTTGTTGATCGGCGCGAGTGGTCGACGCGGCTTCTTAATGAGCTGATTAATTGTGGGCATATCGCTTCTGTTCTCTGAAAAATTCGAGCCGGGCAATATAAGCAACTGCACCATAGGTCGCAAGTGCTGGGGCCATTTCAGTTTGGTAGAACCTTCGGCTACCTTCTCGCGGTCGCTTTTTTCGAGGAATTCATGAGCAAAGGTCTGAAATCTCTCATTTTACGTCTCGCAACAGGGTTTGCCGCCTTAAACGGCGGCCTTTCGGCAGGCCAGGAGTCGCCGCCGCCCGAGCCGGCAACTGTGCCAGCGACGACAACAACACAGCGGTTGGCGGATGTAATTCTCGATGACTATCAACGGGTTAACGAAGAAGTGCGGTCTCTGGTGCAATCGCCTGATGAGTTGCTCGACCCCGCCCGTCGAGAAGCGATCGGCGCCAGAGCGGTTCCGGAATTGAAACGACTACTGCTTCTCGCCGACGAACTCGCCACCGCCGGTGCCGCCGGCCAGCAGTTCGCCCCTCAGCTTCGCAGCGGAGTGGATTCGGTGCTTGCCGTCTTCGCAGATGCCGAGGCGATCGCGCGGTTACAGAAACTTAGCGTTGGTGGCGATGCCGCCGCAGCTTTACAAGCAAAATGTGCCTTGGCGTTTGGCGATTGGGTTCGCGCCAACCGCGATGCCGCGGTTCAATCGAGGTTGCTGGATGACATCGAAACGCTGGCAAAAGCCAATCCGCAGGAAGACAACCTCGCCGTCCTCCTGCTGCAATTGAGCGAAGCCGGCCCTGCAACGCTAGAGATTCGAGCCCGTGCCCGCACCATTGCCACAACCACGCTCACCGGCGAAATGGCGCAGCAAATCCGCCAGCAAATCGATTCCGACACCAAGCTGGCCGAGCTTGAGGGCAAGCCGCTTACGGTGGTCGGCACACGACATACCGGCGAAGCTTTCGGTTCAGACGTTTGGAAGGGCAAGGTGGTACTGGTTGATTTCGCAATCTCCACCTGGCCGCCATCGCGCAACAACACCGATCAACTTAAGAAACTCTACGGCGACTTTCATGACAGGGGCCTGGAAATCATCACAATTAGTTGCGACGAATCGCTGGACGACCTGAAGAAATTCCTGACCGAAAATCCGGAGGTCGTCTGGCCGCAACTGTTCGATGCCAACACCCCGGGTTGGCACGCGATCGCCAAACAACTGAATGTGACCGATCCATCCACCGCCATATTGATCGACAGGAATGGAATCGTCACGACGGTAAAGGCTCGGGAATCGCTGAATTCGCTCGTATTAAAATTGATTTCGCCGTGAGATGCGGGCAGATTGCGCTTGTACCCGCGCGGTGGCAAATCTAAAGTAGTGGCGTGGTACAAACCTTTTCCGGCCTAACGCAGGGGTCTGATTCATGATGCGTCTACTGACCATTCTGGCGACGATGCTGGCACTCGGTCTGTCGCTCGTCCGCGGCGACGTGGTGGTGCTGAACGACGGCACTGAAATCGAAGCCGTCACCGTCATCGCTAAACCCGACAGTTACTGGCTGAAGCTGACCAATGGGGAGACACGCACGATCGTGCGATCGCAGGTGAAAGAAGTTCGCAAAGGCGCCGCCGTCACGGCAAAGCCGGCGGGTACTGCACCCGCAAAATCGGCCACTGCGACGCCGACTGCGACCAGCGGTTCTTCCAACGGTTTTAAATACATCAAGTCCCGCGCCGACAAGGTGGATGCGCCGATCAGCGCCGTCGCTATGTGGGAAAAGTGGCTCGAAGCCAATCCGAAGTCGCCCGACATCGAGATTGCCAAAGTAGAGCTTGAGAAGTGGCAGAAGCTGCAGAAGGACGACGCCGAAAAGATCAACGGCAAATGGGTCGGCGGCGATGAGAAGAAGCAGCTTCTTGAGAAGGTCGAAAGGCTGATCAAAGACGGCAACGCGATGTTGGAGGGAACACAAGCGGTCGAAGGTGTGAAGAAGCTGGAAGAAGCTCTCAAGATGTATCCCAACGGTTTTGAAGCAAATTTTGGACTTGGGTATCACTACCTCGTCAAGGGCTATATCGGCAGCAACGGCCAGGGGAACCTGGCGTATATGGATAAATCCATCGCCTTGCTGGAGAACGCCGCAAAGATCCAACCCAAGTCGGCGGCGTGCTGGAGCAATCTGGCGATCGGCTACAACTTCCGCAAGAAATACGAGCTTGCCGTGCAGGTGGCGTACAAAGCCGCCAAGATTCGCGATGACAAAGACGTCGTCCAAAACCTGGTGAATTCCATCGCCAGCGCGCCACGCGGGATGCAGACCAGCAATCAAAAGATCAAGCCGATCATGGAAGATGCCGTCGTGCTCGCCAGCAAGCACGGGCTGGCCCTCGGTCAGCGGGGAACATGGCAGTACATTCGCCCGCACGCCGAAGATGAGGCGCAGATTGTCAGTGCCGGCGGGGACAGCGATATCGACGAGGGTAAAGCCGGCCCCGCCTGGAGCGGCAGCGGGTTCTTCATTTCACCCGACGGCTACTTCCTTACCAACCATCATGTGGCGACGGGCGACGCGAAAACCAAGATCAAAAAGAACATCACGTTTCGGGTGCGCATGGACGACGGCACCGAGAAAAATGCCGACCTTATCGCGGTCGACGATGCCGCCGACGTTGCGCTTATGAAGATCAAGGTGGATCAGCCCGTGCCGTTCCTCAAGCTGGCCGATGACAATCCCAAACAGGCATCGAAGCTGCTCGTGTTGGGATATCCGAGCACAGGTTCATCGCGACACACGCTGCAGGTTTCCGAAGGCGCGGTCAAGAGCATCAACGAAGGCGACGAACACGAAGTATGGATGGATCTGAATACAACCCACGGCAACTCTGGCGGACCGATTGTCGACCGCAACGGCCGCGTGGTGGCGATCCTGACGGCGGGGCGGCAGCAGTTCAACATGACGATTGTGCTGGGCGTCGGTCCGAAGCAGATCAAGAAATTCTTCGAAACCATTGCCGACAAGGCCCCGAAAAACGCGTTGTGGGAACCCGCCGGCACCGGCGAATTTGACGGCGAAAAACTGGCCGACCTCGCCAAGAAATCGACGCTGCTGGTCATGGCCATCCGGGTGGAAAAAGCCGACATCGCCAACGCTACGGCGTCGGCAACACCCACGCCGGAAGAAGAGCCGACGACCAAGCCGGGTGAGTAACACTGTTACTCCGTTGGCATAGATCTCAACGATGACAGTAGGCGTTCCGGTGTAACAATTTCGATCGAAGGGAACGCCGCGCGAAATACTTTTCCCTCCGGTCGTGCAACGTCCATGAGAGCCAGCGTATGGCGTGCGTCACGCGACACGATGAGAGACGATCTCGATGCAATCGCCAAGTTGACGTAGGGCTCATCCTTGGGATCAAGCGGATGCCTATATGCAGCCGGAACCGACGATGTCATTGTTGAAATTCGCACGACTTCTTCGACGAAGGCTCTTGTAAATGTGTCGTTAAGCCGGCTGAATTTTCCGCGTAAGCGGGGGCGAGTAAGGACATCCTTCAATTCACCGATGACATACGGCGAAACCTGAAGCTTCAGGCGTGCGTCGCGTGCCGCCTGAAAACAGGCACCGCATGTGCCCAGGCCATTCAATGCCGCCTGCACAAATATCATGCAATCAAAAACCACACGCGGCGTTTCTGACGTGGCGGCCATTAGTTGCGGCCTTGAAACCGATCTTCCCGTTCGGCTTCGATCATCGCGTCAATTTCTTCTTCACTAACGCCCGACGCCGCAACCTCTTCGCGCAGAGGGCGAAGCGTCTCGTCAATGTCTGGCTGTAACAAAGCTTTCTTGAGAACTTGAAGTGCGAACTGCCCCGGATCAGTCCCGGCGGCACGAGCTCTCTCAGCCAGCCGAAGTTGCATCTCCGGTGTTAGTTCGATCGTCACGGACATACCCCGATTATACCATCCACGAATAAAAAGCGGACGCCACGCCTGGCGCCCGCTTCTGCTTCTGCACGGTTCTGAATATCCGAAGGCGAAAGGGCCGTTCTGGCGAGCGGCCCGGACGCCGCGGCGAGGTTGCTTGTTTCCCTCGTCGCTTGGTCGCGGCATTCAGTGGGTCATTTAGTCGTTGTTGCCGCTGGTTTCTTCCAGCATCTTCCGCAAATAGCCGTTCTCGCGGCGGGTGGCTTCCAGGTCGAAAACCAGATACTTGATGCTCAGCCGAAGGTAGTCAAGGCTCTCCTGAAGGCTGCTGACCGTCGCCCGCAGGCGTTCGTGACGCTGACGGGTTTCGTCGGCAAGCTGCTGGAGCTTGGCGCGCTCGCTCGGCGGAAGGGTGCTGATTTCTCCCATCAGCTCCGCCAGCTTGCCTTGAAATTCCTGCTCGTTCATGTCCTTCGCCTCCACTGAACGCCTGATCTGTTTCATGCCTATGCATCCGCAAAGGCCATTCCAAATTCGCCGCTCCGGCGTCCGATCGCCGTTTGGCCCATCTCCGGTGCCTTATTGATCGCGGCCACTGGTGCTAATCTCTTCCACGTGTGTGGGCTGATGCCTTGCCACCACACCAGACACGCTACTCCAGCCACATTACCGGCGCACTCAAATGCTTTCAGCGGCGGGGCGACCGGCATCTGCTGATCTCCTGCACTTCAACCCCGCTACAACCGGCGCAAGCGGAATTTACGGAACCTCGCGTTGCAATGGTCGATCAGACTTCCATTTCGCACTATAATCCAACACCGAGTGTCGATGCTTGGAAAAACAGCGTCCGAGACAGATGCTTTGACAAAAGTCCGATAAATTGCGTGACCTGCGCGGGTTGTTGCGAAATCTCTCTCGGTGCAAGATAAGCACGAAGATGCCGCCGGAACCGAACAATCCGCCGCGCCAAAAGCCGGCGTCGTTGAAACGCCCCGCAATGCCCGGCCGTGCATCGACACCGCACGCGAAACGACGAAGCACCGCGCTGCAGCGGACGATCATTCCGCTGCTGCTGACGTTGACGGTATTGCTGCCGGCGCTGGGCGTCTGGTTCATTCGGCTCGACGAAGATTCAATATTTCGCGCCTGGCCGCCGTGGATTCCGATGGCGTTGTTTTTCGGCGGCGTTGTGGCGGGCGCGTTGGCGGCGTTTAACATGGCCACCCTCCGCCGCAGCGGGCGGCACTAAGAATTGGGCTGCGTTGACAATTCAATTGAAGTGCAACTACGATTCCAAGTGCAGCATCCAACAGAAAAGTAACAAGCAGCCAAAGACGGGAGCCGCTGATGGCCAATGAAAACGTGAAAGAGTTTACAGACGACAACTTCGACGCAGAGGTTCTAAAGAGCGATACTCCGGTGTTGGTTGATTTCTGGGCCGAATGGTGTCAGCCCTGCCGCATGCTCGGGCCGACGATCGAAAAACTGGCTACCGACTACGCCGGCAAGGTCAAGGTGGGCAAGCTCGACTGCGATCAGTCGCGCAAGGTGGCGGGTCAGTACGACATCCGGTCGATTCCCACTGTGCTGGTGTTCAAGGGCGGGCAGATCGTGAACCGATTCGTCGGCCTCAAACGTGAAGCCGATTTTAAGATGGTCCTCGATGCGATGTAAACCTCGCGATAAACCTTGTGAATTTTTGTAATGGAAAAAACGCTCGGAGCAATTGTTCCGAGCGTTTTCGATTACGTCTGTTGGCCGGCGAAACAGTTGGCGTAACACGTGTAACACCTACCGTATAACTTTTTTCGCCTCACGAAGCGCGCGGGCCATGAACCGCTCCTGTGTGTTTGTGGCGGCCGAATCGCCGGTTTCCAGCTTTCTGCGTACCCACTGGCCGTCGGGCTGGAGCAGCCACGAGAAATTGTAGTCGGCCAGCGTGGTGTCGATAATTTCTTTCAGCGTGCTCCGCAGCGTCGGATCCTCAATCGGCGTGATGGCTTCCACCCGGTAATCAAGGTTGCGGTTCATCCAATCGGCCGAACCGATGTAAAACTCTTCGTTGCCGTCGTTCTGGAACCAAAAGATGCGCGAGTGCTCAAGGAACCGCCCGAGAATGCTGATGACCCGGATATTGTCGCTCAGCCCCGGCACGCCGGGACGAAGGCTGCAGAAACCGCGAATGATAAGATCAACCTGCACGCCCGCCTGGCTCGCTTCGTAAAGCGTCTTTATCACGCGGGCGTCCTGGAGCTGATTCATTTTCGCGACGATGCGGGCGGGTTTGCCGTCTTTGGCGTGCTCCATCTCGCGACGAATCTTCAACAGAAATCGGTCGCGCATGTTCACGGGCGCAACCAGCAGTTTCCGATAGTCGCGCTTCAGACTGCGGCCGGTGAGGTAGTGGAACAGTTCGATCACGTCGCTGGTGATGAGGGCGTTGCATGTGAAGAAACCGAGGTCGGTGTAAAGCACCGCGGTTTTGCTGTTGTAATTGCCGGTGCCGATATGCGTGTACGTTCGCAGGCCGTCAGGCTCGTCGCGGACGACCATGGCCAGTTTAGTATGCGTTTTGTAACCGACCAACCCGTACACAACATGCACGCCGGCCTTTTCTAGCTGCTGTGCCAGTTCTACGTTGCGCTGTTCATCAAAGCGCGCCTTAATCTCCACCAGCACTGCCACCTGTTTGCCGGTTTCGGCGGCGCGAATCAGGGCGGGCACGAACGGTGAATCGCTGCTTGTTCGGTACAGCGTCATCTTGATCGCCAGCACCTTCGGATCGTCGGCGGCGGTGGTGATGAAGCGTTCGACGCTCGTGGCGAAGCTTTCGTAAGGGTGATGCACCAGCACGTCGCCCTGACGGATGATGGAAAAAATATCCATATCATCATCGGCCAGCCGCGGGGAGGTGAGCGGGTTCCACGGCTTGAACTTCAGTGGCGGCAGGTCGATGTTGGCGATGGCGAACAGGTCGTCCATGTCGATCGGCCCGCGGACGGTCCACACGTCGCGCTGATCGACCTCCATGCCGTCGACGATAAAATGACGCATCGCCGGAGTCATTGATTCAGGCAATTCCAGCCGAACGACGTGCGATAGCCGCCGGCGGCGCAGTTCCTGCTCGACCATTTCGAGCAGATCATCGGCGTCTTCTTCATCCATTTCGATGTCGGCATTGCGCGTCACTCGGAACAACTGCCACTCGATGACCTTCATTCCGGGAAACAGAAGTGATAAATTCCCGCCGATCACCTGTTCGAGCGGCACGTATTGATGCCGTACCGTTACTGGCACGAACCGCGGAAGATTTTCAGGCATCTTGATGCGAACGAAGTGGCTTTCGCCGCGCACCGGGTGTTCCAGGAGAACACCGAGCGATCGACTCAGGTTGCTGATAAACGGAAAGGGGTGCGCGCTATCCACCGCCAGCGGCGTGAGAATCGGAAAGATGTTCCTGGCAAAATACTCGTCGCAAATGGCTCGATCGGCGTCGGACAGTGATTCGTAGTTGTAGATGAATATGCCATTGTGCTCCAACTGCGGCTGCAACTCGTTCGTCCACACGTCCATCTCCTGCTGAAGCAACACCCTCACTCGCTGCTGGATGGCGGCAAGCTGATCGTCGGCGGTCATGCCATCCTGACTTAGTTCGCTTAATCGGCTGGCGCGCTGGCGTTGTAGTCCGCCGATGCGCTTCATGAAGAACTCATCAAGGTTGCTGGCGAAGATCGCCAGAAAGCGAACGCGTTCGAGTACAGGGTTGTCGGCGTCGCGGGCGAGCTGAAGCACGCGGTCGTTGAAATCCAGCCACGACAGCTCGCGGTTGAAAAACAAACGCTCCGGCGGCGCGGGTTGCGCCGGCGGGGCGACGGCAAGGGAGAGCGATGGTGACGTTCCGTCCATAAAACGCATCGGGTTAGGTGTTGAAGAAAGCCGGCCGGAGCTTACCCAACCCGGGCTACAAGCGGAATGACCATCGTGGGCCCGGCCGCATTCTTAACAATTGGCCGGCCGACTGGAAAAAAACAGAACCGGCCCCAAGTGCAGGCCGGTTCGAGGGTTATGAGGAATGAACCGCGGAAAATCGCGGCTCGCGGCGTGTCGTCAGCGATTACCGCTTTTTACGATCACGCCGGGCTTTTCGTTTTTTGCTGCCAACTTTGCGTCGGCGGCGCGGCTTGCCCATCGATGGACTCCTTTCTTCTGCCTGCGGCTTTACCGAAAGCTAATTTCGCAAACTTATCGGCCTTCGTGCTCAACTACAACTTTTCGCCAACGCAATTCTATCAATCGCGCGCAGATTCGCTCATTTTCGCTGACGATTACTACGCACCTCGGCGGCTACAGCATGGCGCCGGCGATCGCGAACGCCACCGTCCAAATCGCCGTCCGACGGGCGAAATTATGCAGTCGCTGTCGCGCGGTAGACCGTGCCGCTAATCGAGGAATCCGGTTGATTCACCAGTTCTCTCAGCCACTGCACGCCTCGCTTCAGCGTTGGGAGGCTGATCAACTGCTCGGCGGCGATGGACTCGATTTCCGGCTCGATGTAATCGGCGTGGTAGTTGGCCATGCGCGCCAGCGCCTGGTTGGGCTGCCCTCGAAAAGCGTGAAAACCCGAGAACCGAACCACAGGGTCGCGAAACCCGCTGCGCAGCAATGTCGGCCCGAGTCGGCGGGCCAGCAGCACATCGCCTTTGCCGATAAAGTGTTTGCGCCACGCGTCCATCAGAAACGCAAAGTCGGTGCTCGCGGGGAAGGTGACGAAGTTGTAATCGGTTTCGGTGATGTGAATCTGCCCGCCTGGCTTTAGCACGCGACGGGCTTCTTTCAGCACGGGGTCGTGGTCGAGCAAATGCTCCAGCATCCACATGAAGAACGCCTGATCAAACGAACCCTCAGGCCACGGCAATGCCGCGGCGTTGCCCACGCGCAGATCGGCGGTGAGATGCAGCGTGGAAAGGTGTAACTTCGCCCGGCCGATCTGTCGCGATTCAATATCGATTCCGGCCAGTGTCGCTTGTGGATTTGCCTGCCCGATCACACCCAGCACCGCACCCGCGCCGCAGCCGACTTCAAGGAATCGATCGCCGGGCTTTACGGGCGTATTTCTCACGATCATCTCGCGCCAGTGATTGGCTTGCGCGATGAGGCGGTCTTGCTCGCGCTGGTCGTAACCGTGAACGTATGGGTTGGATTGGGTCATGTTGAGTCACTCGGCGGTTCGATTAGTGTAGTCGGCCTCCGGGCCGAGCACGACGCAGCCGACGACACAGCCGTAAAATGTGCTGGCGCAAAAATCTTGCATTGATGTAACGCTTTGCCGCCAAAAGCATCCTAAGATTGACTATGCGATTCACGTTGATTGGAGTGGTCACGATGCTTTCATCCCTATTCGGTTCCTCATGCTCGCGCGCCGCGGTTGATTTCAAGACGTTTCCGGACGCGAAGGAAGATCAATCCGTCGCCGCCGACGCGGGCCCGCAGAAAGTTGTTCTCGCCGGCGGCTGCTTCTGGTGTACCGAAGGCGTGTTCGAACAAATTCCCGGCGTAACCAATGTGGTGAGCGGTTATGCCGGCGACACCAAGGCGAACGCCGACTACGGCAAAGTGAGCAATCACGAAACCAAGCACGCCGAAGCGATTGAAGTCACTTACGACCCGGCCAAAATTACGCTGGGCAAAGTGTTGAAGGTTTTCTTCTCGGTGGCCCATGATCCCACGACGCTCGACCGCCAAGGCGGCGACGTCGGGTCTCAGTATCGATCGGCCGTGTTTTTTGCGAATGAAGATCAGAAGCGGATTGCCAAGGCTTACATCGATCAACTCAATTCCGCCGGCGTGTTTCCCAGCCCGGTTGTGACGATGCTCGAGCCGTTGGTCGAGTTTTTCCCCGCCGAAGAATACCACCAGGATTATGTGAAGAAAAACCCGACGGCGGGCTATGTCGTCCAGGCCGCGCTGCCTAAAGTGGCCAAAGCCAAGAAGGCCGCGGCGGAGCTATCGGCGACGACACAGCCTGCCGGCCGATAGTGATCATTACTCTTCAGCTGAGGGCGATGGTCGGTCGATAGAATCGGTGCGGGACGGCAGTCCGACACCCGGTATGTCAGCCGTCCCGCAAACCAACCCAATAGCGACCTCGACAAGAAATCGTCGGCGGATATCATCTCTGAGATGAAACCGTCCGCCATTCTGGTGTGTTTTATGGTCGGGCTGATTTGCGCAGGTGGTCGCGCCGAAGTTCCCGCGGACGGGACGGACTTTGCAAAAGTCTGCCAATGGCTAACCGGCTCATTCAGCAGCAATCAACAGAGCATTGACGACGCCAGCTACTTCGATATTCGACTGCACATGAGCCGAGTCTGGGTCGATCGAACCGATGGCTACTGGCTTTATGTTGAACAGGCCCGCGCCGATGGGCTTGATCAACCCTACCGCCAGCGCGTTTATCAGGTGGTCGATAACGGCAACGGCGAATTCGAAAGCCGCGTATTCGAACTGCCGGGCGATGACCCGCTCAAATACGCCGGCGCGTGGCAGGACGCTGCCAAGCTCGTCGGCGTGACGCCCGAAACGCTCAAACAAAAGCAAGGCTGTTCGATCTACCTCAAAAAAGCCGTCGGCGAAACATTCGAAGGCGCCACGCGTGGCAAGGGCTGCGTAAGCACCCGGCAAGGCGCCGCCTATACGACGAGTGAAGTGAAACTCTTCGCAAACGAACTCCACAGTTGGGATCGAGGCTGGGCCGACGACGGTAAGCAGGCATGGGGGGCGGTAAAGGGTGGTTACATTTTCAAACGAGTTGAGGAATAAAATATGACAAACTCAGAACTTCTCGCGGCGCACCTCAAGGGTGATCTGGGCATGCTCACCTGGCATCTGGCTGATTTTTCAGAAGCCGACATGATTGTGAGGCCGTGTCCCGGCGCGAATCATGCCAACTGGCAGGTCGGCCACCTCCTTGGCTCCACGGGCCGACTCCTGGCGATGGTGGATAGCAGCTTCGTCACGCCTGTGCCGGCGGCACTTGGCGAGAAATATACAAAGGAATCGTCGAAGGCCGACGACCCCAAACAGTTCGCGACACTGGAAGAACTGCGCGCCGCGTTGACACAGTTGGCAGAGGCCGCGCACGTCTGGGCGAGCCGGCTCACGCCCGAGACGTTGAATGGCAAATCTCCGGATTGGGCCCAAGACTTCGCACCCACCAAAGACCTTTTCCTCGCCTTTATTGCCAGCCACGTGCAGATGCACATCGGGCAGGTGCAGGTGATCCGTCGGCTGTTGGGCAAACCGCATTTGATGTGAAGTCAAGCGTCGCCGCGCGCATGGAATTCCGGGTTGCGGGAACGAGTGTGGTCGATCGATGCTACCGCTTCGCGACGAGACCAGCGCATTGCTGTTGTAACCGGCGTGGGCGCGTATACTGTCTCGCCCTATGGCACTTGAAGTTGGAATCGTCGGCCTTCCGAACGTCGGCAAAAGCACAATTTTTAACGCCCTCACCGCCGCCGGCGCGTTGGCGGCTAATTATCCGTTTGCCACCATCGAACCCAATGTGGGCGTGGTGAGCGTTCCCGATGCGCGGCTGGCTGTTCTCAACCAATATCAGCCGACTGAGAAAATTATCCCGGCGCAGCTGCGCATCGTCGATATCGCCGGCATTGTCCGCGGGGCAAGCACCGGCGAGGGGTTGGGCAACAAATTCCTTTCGCACATTCGTGAGGTCGATGCGATTCTGTCGGTCGTTCGCTGCTTTGAGAATGCCGACATCACGCACGTGGAAGGCAGCATCGATCCGATTCGCGACATCGATACGATTGATACTGAATTGATGCTGGCCGACTTGGAAACCGTCAGCTCATCAATCGACAAAGCCCAGCGCACCGCCAAGAGCGGCGACAAAGACGCCATCGCCCGGCTGGAAATTCTCGGCAAAGCCAAAGTAGCCCTTGAAGCCGGCAGGCCGGTGCGATCGGTTGATTTTACGCCCGATGAGAAGAAGAATCTCAAGTCGCTCGGTCTGATCACCGCCAAGAAAGTGCTTTACGTCGCCAACGTGCAGGAAGACGATATTCATGGCGAAGGCAAGCTGGTTCAGGTCGTCCGCGATCGCGCCAAGGCCGAAGGCGGGGCGGTCGTGCCAGTTTGCGGCAAGCTCGAAAGTGAGTTGGCCGAACTCGGCGAGGCCGATCGAAATGAAATGCTCGAAAGCCTCGGCCTGAAAGAACCCGCGCTGGCGGCGCTGGCGACCGAGGCGTATCGAATGCTGGGACTGCAAAGTTACTTCACCACCGGCCCGAAGGAAATTCGCGCCTGGACGGTGCCCGTCGGCGCCACCGCCCCGCAGGCGGCGGGGGTGATTCATACGGATTTTGAACGCGGCTTCATCCGCGCCGAAATCTATACGCTTGCCGATCTAAAGCAGTACAAGAACGAGTCGGCGATCAAGGCGGCAGGTAAGATGCGGGCAGAAGGAAAGAGTTACATCATGCAGGACGGCGATATCACGCACTTCCTGTTTAATGTTTGATTGAACTGTAGAGGGTCGCCGAAACGCCGCGTAACGGTTTTCCGCCGGATGCATCGAACGCAAAAGGAGTTGGGTTATGCGCAGCCTATCAATTCTTCGCGGAGTGCTCTCATTGTGCGTCGTCCTTTTCGGCCCCTGCCTGCTGGGCTGCGGAGGCAAGGTTGATAAGAAGTATCAGCCCGCCGCGCGAATTGAAGCCTGGAACAACGACGAGTTTGCCGAAGTGCTGACGGCTGTCGTCACTCCCGAAGGTTACGTGCGCCACGACCTGCTCAAAGCCAATGACGGCGGCGTGCGCGAGAAGCTGTTCCGTTACGTCGGCAAGATCAACGCCGCCGGGCCGGAGAATCGGCCCGAACTATTTCCCACTGACAAAGACAAGCTCGCCTACTACTGCAACGCTTACAACGCGGTGTGCATGTATCTCGTCGTCAAGCGCGATTTTCCATCCAACATGAAAACCAGTGGTATTTTCTTCCTCGACAGCGTGCCCGTCGGCGGGAAGAACATGAACCTGGATTATCTTGAGAAGACTTATCTTCGCCCCGTTGACCCGCGGATTCACTTCGCCATCAACTGCATGAGCGTCTCATGTCCGCCGCTGCGCAATGAGCCGTATGACCCGATGAAAATCGATGCGCAACTTGATGAGCAGGGCCGGCGCTTTCTTTCGGATCCGCGCGGCGTGATCAAGCAAGACGGCGATAAAGTTGCCATCAGTGGAATCTTCAAATTCTTTACCAGCGATTTCACGACCGCTTTTCAGAAGAAAAACGGCCGGCAACCGGCAACGGTGTTGGAGGCGATTCAGCCGTTTGCAAGTGAAGATTCACCGGTGCGGTCGGCGAAGTCGTTTGAATTCCAAGAATACGACTGGTCTCTCAATCGCCCCCGCTGATCTGGCTCCCCCTCCATGTACCCAGGGAGGCGGCTGGGGGGAGGGTGTGTGCGGTGGGTTTACCCCGACTACTTAATCTCCTTCAATTCGATGCTGGTGTTCATCGCGATCGGTCCTTCGGTGCGGGCTTCTATTTTCACCACACCGCCGGGCACTTCGTCGCAGAGCCAGGTACGCGTTAAAAGCTTGATTTCGCCTTGCTGCATCAGATTTTCGTAGACCTTGCAGCGGTAGGTGTTCCCGTTTAAGAAAACTTCATTCGCATCCGCGATCAGCGTCATCTTCTCCGCCGCCGGGAGGGTGCTGCGGATGTCCTGCGTCACCTTTGATTCGTCGGTTGTCTTTCCAAGCGTCGTCACTTTACGGAGCACTTCCAGCGTCACGCGATCGGCGGCAAGGCTTTGCAGTTTCGTCGTGGTTTCGATCGTGGTATCAAGCCCCATTGTCTTGCTGTTGCCGGTGTGAACCACCGTCGCGCCGAGCTTGGTCCTTGCCCAGGCGGCGTGGAGCGGATTGGGCGCATCCTGGGCGACCGCGACGCGAGTGAAGGCGAGCATCAGAAGCAATGTGGTCCAACGAACAAGGGTGGCGTCATTCATGCTTCATCTCCATTTGGCGACGGCTCTTCACCGTCGGAATCGGCTGACTCTACTATCGGCTCACGCGCGGTCAAGCCGTTGCGACCGGCGGTCATTCGTTGCCGCATGGCTTCGGCCATCACGATCGCCGATGCGTGCGACAGCGACAATGACGATGCCCCGCCGACGGTCGGAATCGTCACGAATCGGTCGCAAAGGCTCCGCACCGCACCGGACAACCCTCGCTTTTCTCCGCCGATCGCCAGGCACACGCCGCCGGTGAGGTCGAGGTCCCAGATTGCCCGTTTGGCCCCCGCCAGGCAGCCGACGAGCCGCACGCCGGCCTTTTTCATGCGAACGAGATCATCGTTGTTGGAAATCTGCACGAGCGGAAGCCGCTCGTAGGCGCCGCTGCTGGGTCGGCTGACTTCGACTGTATCGAATGTCCAAAGATGTTTCTTAATCAGCACCGCCTGCGCTCCGCACGCCTCGGCGGTGCGGATGGCGAAGCCGAGGTTGCGATCGTCATCCACGCCTTCAAGCAGCACGAGCAGGGGCGCGGTGTTGGATTGTTCATTGACTTCGATAATTTCGATGAGTTGATCGACGGTGGTTCGTGGCTTGGCGGTGGCCACGGCCAGCACGCCGCCGTGGGTTGCGCCGTGGGCCATTGAAGCAAGTTCACGATCGTCGACATAACGAATCGGCACGCCGTTGGATTCGGCAAGAGCAAGCAGTTCGGTCAGGTCGGCGGTGTGAATGCCGTGGCGCAGCAGAATAACATTAATCTTCCGCTGCCGAGCCTGCAGCGCGGCGAGGACAGATTGGCGGCCTTCGAGGTGGTGCATGGTCTGATCTGGTTCCCTCGCCCGGCCTGCGGTGAGCTTGCCGAACTGTAGCCCGGGGAAAGGGAGTTATGAGTTATCCCCATCCAACAACCCGCCGATGCTGCCGAGGATCGAGCCTTCTTCCTTGCCGCCGCGGGCACCAGCCATCATTCGGCCGGCGAGGCGTGAGAATGGCAGGCTTTGCAGCCAGATTTTTCCCGGGCCGGTGAGTGTGGCGAAGAACAGCCCCTCGCCGCCGAAGAGGGTGTTTTTGAAACCACCGACGAATTGAATGTCGTATTGCACGCTCGGCTGCAGGGCGACGATGCAGCCGGTATCAATCTTAAGCGACTGGCCGGGTTGAAGCGTGCGTTCCATGAGGGTTCCGCCGGCATGAACCATCGCGATGCCGTCGCCGGTGAGGCGCTGCATAATGAACCCCTCGCCGCCGAAGAGGCCGACGCCGAGTTTTTTCTGAAACGCAATGCCGATTTGCACGCCGAGGGCCGCGCAGAGAAATGAATCCTTCTGACAGACCATTTCGCCGCCGAGCTTTTTCAGATCGAGGGGGATGATCTTGCCCGGATACGGCGCCGCGAACGCGACGGTTTCTTTGCCGCTCTGGGCAATGTTCTGAAACGTACTGACAAAAAGCGATTCGCCGGTCAGCATGCGTTTGCCAGCGGTCATCAGCTTGCCGAGAAATCCGCCGCCTTGATCGGCGCGCGAAGGGTCGCCGAAGCGGGTTTCCATTTTCATGCCGGGGGTCATATACATCATCATGCCCGGCTCGGCGATGACGGTTTCGCCGGGGTCGAGGGCGATTTCGACGTACTGCATCTCGGAGCCGACGATTTCGTAATCGATCTCATCCGACCGCAACCCCGATCGCCCGGGCGGCACCGGCGGCGGCGGGGCGGAAGGCCTCGCTCCCAGTGCCATGCGCACGGCCTCCACCTCGCGGGCGGGCATCCAGTTGCTCATGCCGGGGCCGTAAACCAGCGATGGCTCATGTGCGGGTAGCGAACGTATCTGCGCGAACAGCGCATCCAGCGTCATCGGCCCGATGTGCTGCTGCCCGCGTGCCAAATACCAGACTGCATCCATAGCGAATATGCTCCTCTTCACTTCGTTTCGCAATCATAACCGATACACCTTGTTGGATACGCTATGCGGACCATTCTATTGCTGGCGACTTCAAGGCGGCTGTCACCCTGCGGCGTGTCGAACCTTGCGGCGTAGCGCGACAACTAACGGATGGCGAGCGCTTCCCGCACGAAGGGGTTTGATTTTAACTCTTCAGCAAGCGTCGAGGGTTGGCCGTGACCGGGTAACAGACGCGTGGCCGGCGGGAGTTTCATTATTTTGCGGATGGACGACAGCAGATCGGCGTGGCTGGAATCGGGCAAATCAGTACGGCCGACGGACCCACCAATAATCAAATCGCCGCCGACGAGCACTTCTTCTTTGGGGAAGTGAAACATCACGTGACCGGGCGCGTGGCCGGGTGTGTGAATCACTTTGACGCGTAGCGCGCCAATCAGCAGTTCCTGGCCGTCTTCCACCAACGCATCGGCCGACCGCGCGGGAATTGTGAACGGCAGTTGAAACATGCGCGACTGCACGCCCGGGTTTTGCAACTTCGGTTCCTCGAGCTTGTGAATCAGAACCTGGGCATTGGGGTAGTGGGATGTGACCACGGCGTGATCGGCAATGTGATCGAAGTGCCCGTGCGTGAGCCACAAGCCGATCACATCCCACCCGCGGGCGTTGGCCTGTTCTAATAAAGGGAGCACGGTGCTGTCGGGCGCATCGAAAATAACCGCGACCTTCGCGTTCTCATCCGCGATGAGAAACGCATTGGTATCCGCCAGCCCGCCAGTGTTCATCAGAATTTGCATGGAGTAAGTAACACGGGTTTTCAACCCGGCTTTTGAAATCAAATGAGGAACAGGTTGGAAACCCGTGTTACCTCATACGCCAAGCTCTTCTTTGACGACTCTAAATTGTTCGACTGCGAAGCGCAGATCATCCTCGCTGTGCGCCGCCGACACTTGCACGCGAATGCGCGCCTTGCCTTCGGGCACCACGGGATAACTGAATGCGATCGCATAAACACCGCGCGCCAGTAATTTCTCGGCGAAGGAAGATGCCAGTCGCGCGTCGCCAAACATCACGGGCGTAATCGGGTGTTCGCCGGGCACGATGTTGAACCCCACCTCGGTCATCAGCCCGCGGAAGAGTTTTGTGTTGCGCTCAAGCTTGTCGCGCAAGTCGGTCGACGCGGTAAGCATTTCGAGCGCCGCGATCGACGCCACCACAATGCTGGGCGCCAGCGAATTGCTGAACAGGTAAGGCCGGCTGCGCTGACGGAGCAGCTCGATGATTTCTTTCCGCCCGCTGGTATACCCACCCGATGCCCCACCGACGGCTTTTCCCAGCGTGCCGGTTGTTAAGTCAATGCGCGAAATGCAGTTACGGTACTCGTGCGTGCCGCGGCCGGTCTTGCCTAAAAAGCCGGTGGCGTGGCAATCATCAAAGTGAACGATCGCGTTGTATTGGTCGGCTAAATCGCACACTTTGTCGAGTTGCGCGATGTAGCCATCCATGCTGAACACGCCGTCGGTGGTGATGAGCTTGAACCGCGCGGCGTCAGCGTCGGCCTGCTTCAGCTTCGCTTCGAGGTCGGCCATGTCGTTGTTTGCGTAGCGAAATCGTTTGGCTTTGCACAGACGAATGCCGTCAATGATGGATGCGTGATTGAGCTGATCAGAAATCACCGCATCCTGTTCGGAAAGAATCGTCTCAAACAGCCCGCCGTTGGCATCGAAGCAGCTCGAATAGAGGATCGTGTCTTCGGTGCCGAGAAAATCACTGAGCTTCTCTTCAAGCTGCTTGTGAATGTCCTGCGTGCCGCAGATGAAGCGCACGCTGGCCAGGCCGAACCCGTGGGATTCCAGCCCTGCTTTCGCGGCTTCGATCACTTTGGGATGGTCGGCCAGTCCGAGGTAGTTGTTAGCGCAAAGGTTGAGCATCGGGCGATCAGTGGTGGTGACGCCGATGCGCGCGTTCTGCGGCGTGGTGATGATCCGCTCGGACTTGTAAAGCCCGGCGGATTTGATCTGGTCGATGGTGGCGGCGAGGTGTTGTTGGAAATGGGTGTACATGACGGCAATCGAAGACGACTCGACGTTACGGCGCGAAAGACGCCACAATTAGCATTAGGATGATTACCAACGGTATTAGGATCAACATCGAAATTCACGGTGCCATAGTTCGGTCCGCTTTCCGGCCAAGGGCGCGAAGGATCGCCCAGACAAACAGTGCGATAAGTGCGAGCGCAAGTCCCTTCCCAAGGCCTTTGAGTATGGCGTCCTCGTTCATAGACGTCCTGCCTCGAAAGCTACCTATGTATCTCAAGTTCGCTGGCGGTCTAGAGTCAGCGCGGGATAATCTTTGCAAGCGTGCGGCTTGGTACGTCGCCTACGAAGTCCACTACATCAGAAGCGCGCATCACTACGATCCAGTCGGTTACCACGCCAGATCGCTGTCGCAACCCAGTCACGGGGTGGCCGCGCGGATGCCAGGGAATCGGGACGATATTCGCCGGTGGCGGGTCGGCGAAGGTAATCGTTACCGCAGCTACGATAAAAAATGGGTTGCGTTCAATTTCGGCATCTTCGGTAAGAGTGACGGCCGGCCGGCGCTTGCCAAATCCATTCTTATCCTTGATCAATCCAATGACGATACGACCCTGCCGCAGTTCCGGTCGCTGCCTCATTTGCGAGTCTTCCTCTTGGCCGGCGTGTAGAGAATATCCGGTTCCTCAAACCATGATTGGGTCGGGGGACACTTTTTCGCCATTTCCAATAAGAGTTCACTTGAGACTGGGATCGGCTTACGTGCCGGCATATCGCCGGCTTTGCTTCGCGCTCGCTTGGCCTTTATTGATCGTGTCGTTGTCATGATTCAACTCCAGGTTCATTCTACACGATATCTCACCCATTCCACTTCAAAATCACCTTCCCACTCTGCCCGCTCCGCATCGCATCAAACCCTTGCTGGAAATCGTTGGCGGCGAAGCGGTGCGTGATGACCGGGCTGATGTTCAACCCGCTCTGGATCATCACGCTCATTTTGTACCATGTTTCAAACATCTCGCGGCCGTAGATGCCTTTGATCGTGAGCATGTTGAACACGACCGTGTTCCAATCAATCGCCATTTCTTTTTCGGGGATGCCCAGCATGCTGATTTTGCCGCCGTGGGCCATGTTGGCCAGCATGTCGCGAAACGCGGCGGGGTTACCGCTCATTTCCAGGCCGACATCAAAGCCTTCGCGCATGCCGAGTTGCTTCTGCGCATCCCTGATCGACGTCGATCGAACATCAACGGCCAATGTCGCGCCCATTTTGCGCGCCAACTCAAGACGATACGGATTGACATCCGTGACGGCCACAAACCGAGCGCCCGCATGTTTAGCCACCGCGATCGCCATAATGCCGATCGGGCCGGCACCGGTGATCAGCACGTCTTCTCCCAGCAAATCAAATTGCAACGCGGTGTGGACGGCGTTCCCAAACGGGTCAAAGATGCTCGCGACATCCAGATCGATGCCGATCTGGTGTTCCCACACGTTGCTGGCGGGCAGGGAAATATAATCGGCGAACGCACCCGCGCGGTTCACCCCGACACCCTGCGTATTAGCACAAAGATGCCGCCGACCGGCCATGCAGTTGCGGCATTTCCCACAGATGACGTGCCCCTCGCCGCTGACGATGTCGCCGACGCTGTACGCATCGACATTACTCCCGACTTCAACAATCTCGCCCACAAACTCGTGCCCGACCACCATCGGCACAGGAATGGTTTTCTGCGCCCACGCGTCCCAGTTGTAGATGTGAATGTCGGTGCCGCAGATGCCGGTGCGGAGGACTTTAATCAGCACATCATCGATGCCGATCGACGGAATCGAGACATCCGCCATCCAAAGCCCGGTCTCTTTCCTGGCTTTCAGCAGCCCGCGCATCGTTGCTTTTTTCTCCCCGGGTGCGATCGATTTCTGGACCACCGATTGTGCCGATGCCGCGTTCATGATTTCCAGTATAATGGAACAATTCCGCTTTGAAAGAACCCTCAGATTTCGGCCCGGGGCCAGAGCATTTTTAAATCAGAGTTGCACGGTTCAGACCATTCAATCGGCAATCGACAATCCGCAATTCGAAATCATCCCGCGCATCGTGTAGAATCGTGTTTCCCGGGCCTGTAGCTCAATTGGGAGAGCACTGCCTTTGCAAGGCAGGGGTTAGCGGTTCGATCCCGCTCAGGTCCATTCCCTCAAAGTCCACTCTCGCCGAGACCGTCGTGGATCATCCGAGCACGAGCAGCGTGCCGAACATTACCAACCAGACGCCATCCAGAAAATGCCAGTAAAACGCCGCGTGCCGAATGGCCATGTGGTGCTCGTGGTCATAAGTGTTCTGGCCGGCGCGGTACATCACCCAGGCAAGAGTGATGATCCCGCCGACTACATGCAAAGCATGTACGACGATTAGGAAGAACATTGCACCCACAAGCGCCACCGGCGTTTGCCCGCTACGGTTGCGCGTGAAGTGTTCGGAAAGAATCGACCCCAGCGACGGCGCCTGCATGATCACAAAGAGCACCGCTAAAATCAGCGTCGCAGCCAGCCAGGCGCGGAAGGGTCTCTGCCGCTCACGCCGCACGGCCGCAAGGGAACGGGAGATGGTAAAACTTGCCGCGATCACCAAGACGGTGCTGATCCACAGCGCCGCCGGCAACGCCGGGCGCAACGCGCCAAATTCGGGCACCGCCAGCGTTTGTACGCTGCCATCGGGCAGCCGGAGCTGACGTTTCCCGAAGAAGCCGGTTCGAATCGCTCCGTACGCCAGCATACTGGCGAAGAAAAGAATGCCCAGTGAAAACACAAAGAGCCGCATCGCGATAATCGAGCTGCGGTTGGGCGCACGAAACTGTTTGGGGGCGCCGGGTGTGTGCAAGTAATGAATCGGCTCACTCACTGCAGACTCAAGGCGCGCGAAGGGTGAAAGGCAAGTGAGACGCCGGTGATTGTAAGTTGCTTACTTGGTAGTGCTCACCGCGGCATCAACCGCCGGGCGGTATTCGGAGCTGTCAACCAGCGCAAACGCCAGGAATACGCCAATGAACACCAGCGCCGCCATCAGCACCACGCTGTTGAAAGGGCTGTCCCAGCGCAAGTGCATGAAGTACAGCACGACGAAAGCCGACTTGATCACCGCGATGCCCAGCGCCACGATGATGTTAAACGTCCCCAGGTCAACCAGCGTGACCGCCACCGTGAACACGGTGAGTGCTAGAAGGATGATCAGCACGACGGCCAGCAGCCATACGGGCACAACGTGCGGGCCGTCGTGATGACCACCGTGATGACCGTGGTCGCCATCGGTCGCCGCGGCTTCGGCGGGGTTGCCTGACACCATCGCGCGGAATTTTGCGTGAACTCGGCTCATCGTTTTTATTGCAGATTTGGGATTCTGGAAATGGGATTTGAGAATCCGAAATCCGAAATCCGAAATCCGAAATCTCCTAATGAATCAGATACAGCAGCGGGAACAGGAAAATCCAGATCAAATCGACCAAGTGCCAATAAAGGCCGACAAGGTCGACCGGCGTGTAGTAGGCCGGGCCAAAAATTCCTTGGGTGCCTTTGACCAGCACCCAGGCGATCAACCCCATGCCGATGACCACGTGCAGGCCGTGCAAGCCGGTCATGAGGAAGTAAATGCTGAAGAACGTGTTGATGCGAACTTTGTCGCGGTTGGCCAGGTCGGCGTAAGCGAGGTGCGCGCCGTGTTCGCCGGCATGCACGGCGTCGGTGGCCAAGCCGGCGGGGCCGGCGGCTTTGGGGACGATCTTGGCTGCGTCGCTGGCTGCGCCCAGAGAATTCGGATCAAAATAGATCACCGGATTCGCCGGCCCGGGCGTCGGCTTTCCTTGAGCGATGACTTCGGCGTGCTCGCCAGGAGCAGGGCCCTGCGGCGCGGTGTTCGCGCCCTCACTTCGGGGCGACGCTTCCGGCCCGGTCATCAAATTCGCGCTCTTTACGACAGCCTTGCCGCCGACCCCGGTATCGTGCGCACTTTCGCCCGCGGGCGCACCACCGCCGTGAGCATTGTCAGTGGCAGGCGACTGAACGTTTGCCCCGTGCTCAATCCCACCGTGGCCTTCGCCGGGCGTGTGTGTGCCGGTGTAATTTTTGTTGTAGACGTTGAATTTGCCGGGGAACAAGGCGTGTTCCCATTTGTCGCGATACTCAATTGTCTTGATGATCATGAACCCAGCGCCGCCGAGCAGGGTGAGCGCCAGTAATACTGATAACTGATTTTTCTTCCCAAGCTGCGCGGCCCGAACAGCCCAAGCCATCGTGAAACTGCTGACGAGCAGCACCACCGTATTCACCGCACCCCACCATTTGTTCAGATAAGTATGCGCGTACTCAAACACTTCGGGGTGGTTGTTGCGGTAGACGGCGTAGGCGCAAAACAGCCCGCCGAACATCAACAGTTCGGTGCCGAGGAACACCCACATGCCGAGCTTGCCGGTCGTGTACTGCTGCTCGGGCGTATCAAAGTGATGCGCCAAGAACGGCGGGTGCTCATGATGGCCGTCATCGTGCCCGTCGCCGCCGCCGTGCGAATCGCCTGCATTGGTCGTGATGCTGCTCATTTCGTCTCTTACTCTTAAGTGAATCAAAAGCGATCAGTGTGCCCGGCCCGTGCGCGCGGCGCCGGCGGCGAGCGCTGCCTTGGCTTCGTCGGTCAGGACCCAGCCTTCTTCATCGGAAACAAACTTCCATCGATCGAGATAGTACGGATCGGTCACCACCGGCGTGGTTGCGAAGTTATCGTGCGGGGGGGGCGAGGCCGACTGCCATTCCAGCGTGTTCGACCCCCACGGGTTTGCCGGCGCCTTCTTGCCGTTGATCAACGCCGCAACCCAGTTGAACAGCACAATAACCAGCGACGCGCCCATGACGTATGCGCCGATCGTCGACCAGAAGTGGTGCGACACAAACTGCACCGGATACGTCGCATACCGCCGGGGCATGCCCTGGCTGCCGGCGACGAACTGAATAAAGAACGTCAGGTTGAACCCGATGAACAACAGAATAGCCGCAAAGACCGCGACTTTTTCGTTGTACATCTTGCCGAACATCTTCGGGAACCAGTAATTCATCCCGCCGATGAAGGCAAACAGCATGCTGCCGACCATCACATAGTGAAAGTGAGCCACCACGAAATAGGTATCGTGCATGTGAATGTCTACCGACAGTGCGGCCAGGAAGATGCCGGTCAACCCGCCGATGGAAAACATCCAGATAAAGCCAATGGCGTAGAGCATCGGCGTTTGCAGGCGGATCGACCCTTTGTACATGGTCGTCACCCAGTTAAACACTTTTACGGCCGAAGGAATCGCCACGCTGAAGGTGATCAGGCTGAACAGCACGTTGGCGAGCGCGCTCTGTCCGCTGGTAAACATGTGATGGCCCCACACCAGGAAGCCCAGCAGGGCAATGGCGATGGAAGAGTAGGCGATGAACGTGTAGCCAAAAATGTGGCGACGGCTGAAGGTGGAAATGATCTCGCTGATCACCCCCATTGCCGGCAGAATCATGATGTAGACGGCGGGGTGGCTGTAGAACCAGAAAAAGTGCTGGTAAAGCACCGGGTCGCCGCCCAGGGCTGGATCAAATATGCCGATGCCAATCGCCCGCTCGGTTATGAGCAGCATGAGCGTGATCGCCAGTACCGGTGTCGCAAGGATCTGAATAATGCTGGTGGCATACAAGCCCCACAGGAACAGCGGCATGTCAAACCAGCCCATGCCCTTGGGACGCAGCGTGTGAATCGACGAGACGAAATTTACGCCGGTGAGAATCGAGCTGAAACCGAGAACAAACGCGCCGAACGTAGCGGGAATAACGCCGCTCATGCTCTTGGTGCTTGAATACGGGGTGTAGAATGTCCAGCCGGTATCCAAGCCAAACCCGCCGGGCAGCGAGGTTCCTGTCCACGCGTGGATAACGCCGCTCAGCAGAACGTAAAGGAAGAACATTGCGCCAAACGCGTAGACATACAAGCTGAGCAGGTTCAGCCGCGGGAAAGCCACGTCTTTGGCGCCGAGCATCATCGGCAAAACGAAGTTGCCCAAAATCGCCGGCACCGCCGGGATGATGAACAGAAACACCATCACCGCGCCGTGCAGGCTGAACATGTGGTTGTAGAGGTTCCACGCCGCCGCTTTGTCGGCCATAAGGGTGGGGCCGGGCGCGATCAGCTCGGTGCGGAGCAGCATCGCGAAAGTGCCGCCGAGGAATAACGCGATCAGCACGAGCACCATGTACATCAGCCCGATGCGTTTATGATCGAGCGTGAGCGCCCAGGACAAAAAGCCCTTGGAGTGGTTCAGGTAGTGCTGTTCGTGCGGCTCATGACTCTTGGCCGGCGATTCGAACTGATTGGGAGTGGAGATGACTGACATAGCAGCTCCGGTTCAAACGTCTTTCTGAAACTTCAAATCGATCTTATACTTAAGACCAAACTTAACAGTGACTTCCATGTCTTGCCGCGTCAATGCTTTGGCGCGCCTGGGTTCGGCGCACCCAGATTGGGCGCATCAGTCGCCGGCGGCGTGCCGGCGCCCGCCGAATCGGTCTCGGCGGCGTTCTTGGTCGGCAGCAGGCTCTTATCAAAGTTGTCGCTGATGGATTTCATGTACCAGGTGAGCGCCCGCACGTCGTCTTCGGCCAACTGCCCGAGGAAACTGTTCATCTGCCCGGCGGGGTAACCGGCGACAATCCGCTTCTGCGGGTAATAGATCGATTCACGCACATACTCTTCATCCGCAATCGCCTTGCTGCCGTCGGCAAGCGCCCGTTCTTCTCCGTAGAGGTTCTTCCACGACGGGCCGGTGTTCTTTGAGCCGTCGATGCTGTGGCAGGAACTGCAGTATTGCCCGTGCAATATTCTTCCACGTTCCTGGTAGGTCATTTTCGGCAGCCAGATGCTTGCTTCGGCGAGCCAGTCGTCAAACATCTTCTTGTTCGGATGCACGACGACTTTGGCCCGCATTTCAGAGTGGCTGATGCCGCAGTATTCGGCGCAGTAAACCGGATATTCGCCCGCTTTCGTCGCTTGGAACCACATCTTGTTGAACCGGCCGGGGACGACGTCTTTTTTCACCCTAAAGGCGGGGATGTAAAAGCTGTGGATGACATCGGTGCTGTTGAGCACGAGTCGAATCGGTTGATCTTTCCACACGTGCAATTCGGGAATGGTCAACTCATTCGGGCTTGGCGCCGCAAACGTGGGCGTGACGCCGTTGGGGTACATGAACGCCCAATTCCACATCTGGCCGTTTACCTGCACTTCGTACGAGTTGGGTGGCGCGACGGTCATATCCATAAACCCACGAAAGCCGCGCCAGGCGATCAGCAGCAGGATAATCGTCGGCGGGATCGTCCAGAGCATTTCCAGCGCCAAACTATGCCCGGGGGGAGCAGGATGTTCGGGCGCACCTTTTCGGTAACGATACTTGAAAAGGAAACCCAGCATCATCACGACGATGAGGAAGAAAAAGAAATAGCAGACGTACAGGATGACGTAAAACATCCAGTCGACCTCGGCCGCGACGGTGGATGCCTGCTCGGGCATCCAAAACGTTTTGCCGACTGCCTGTGCTAAAATCGAATTCGACATGGTTTGCTCGTTAAGCCTGTCCGACTAAATCAACGAAGCCGCCTGTCGCTTTTTGCGGCGGCGTTCTCTCGTATAAACGTAAGTCAACACGCTGGCCAGGCCGATGACCGTCAGCGCGCCTCCGGTCCGCATGACCAGCATGGCCACCTTCGGACCGTATTTGCCTGTTGTCCCATCGTACATAAAGCAGATCAGCATAATGCGATCAACCGTGGTGCCGATTTTACCCTGCCCGGCTTCAACCAAGCTTAACCGCAGAGTGCGCGGATCAAATTTCACGCCATATAAATATCGTGAAAGCTTGCCATCGGGCGTGAAGACCATGATGGCGGCCGGGTGGGAGAACTGCCGCTGCGATTCGACCCACTTGAATTTGTAGCCCACGGCCCGGGCGAGCTCGAGAATTTCTTTCTTGTCGCCGGTAAGCAAATGCAACCCCGCCGAGGCGGTCTGCCGTTGGTACGATTGCAGAATCGACTGCTTTTTTTGCGCGGCCAACTGATATTGCTCGGTGGGATCGAACGACACATAAACCACGCGATAATCGTCGCCGAGGTTGAGCGTGAGGTCGAGCATCGAAGCGACCATGCCCTGCGTGATCTGCCCGCAAAGCTGCGGACACCCGAAGTAGCCCAGTTGCAGCACGACCGGCTTCGTGCCGTCGAAATAGTCTTTCAAAGCCACGACTTGCCCGCGGTCGTTGAAGAACTTGAGGCCAAGCGGAAGCGAAAGGCCTGGCTTTTCATCAATGCCGATATCGCGCATCTCCGGCGGAATCCATTCCTGGTAAGCGACGCGCGGCGCCGGCGTCCCAGTCGGCGCAGTGGTTTGCGCAACCGCACGGGAAGCGAGAAGCAGGCATGCGAGGATGGATAACAATACACGGGTCATTGCAAAATATTAGGACCCACCTAACGGCTGTGTCGTGGGGGGGTGACCTTTTGTCGCAGCCATGATTTTCATCGCCTGATCGATCGGAATTTGAACCGTGCCGGGCGAACCTTCGACCAATCGATATTGATGCAGGTGCTTGCCGGCCAGGCCTTCAGCCTCGGCCTTCAACGGATAGGCCACGCTGTAGTTCTTGGCCGTAAACTCATCGTGCTCCAGTTTCAAAAAGTACCCGTGCGTGCCCAGCAGAATCACCGCTAAAAGGATGACGCTAACCGTACCCACCAAGGCGACTTTAGGAACATTTACATCGATCGTGTACGCCATATTTCCTTCCTTCGTTCACACGCAGCGAATCGTCATCAGATGTTGTGGAACGCCAGTGATTCGGGCAGCCGAGGGTCTTTCACGGGGCGAAGCGCCGCCGCGCCCAGCCGCCAGATCACCGATCCGGCAAAGATGCCAACCAGCCCGACCAGCGAGGCAATTTCTGGTAGCCCGAAAGTAAACTTAGCGCTGTACTCGGGCATGATGATCCAGAGCATATCGACGTAGTGGAACACCAGAATCCACGCCGCCCAGAACACCAGTGATGCGTTGTTGCGCTTTACATGCCGGCTGAGCAGCCCCGCAAAAGGGATGAGCAGCCGGCCGAAGAGCAGGGCCAGCGTGCAAGTCGCCCAGCCACCCACCGCCGTGAGTTGGTCGGGGTTGGTGGTCGCGCCGCGCCTTGCAAACCAATACGTGGTTTCGGGGATGTTGGCGTACCAGATCAGCATATATTGGCTGAAGGCGATGTAGCCCCAGAAAAACGTGAACGCGAACAGCCACTTCCCCAGATCGTGGTAATGCTCTTTGGTGACGCTGTGCTGCAGATAGCCGGCGCGTTGCAGAATCGCCAGCGTGATGATGACCGTGGCCAGCATCGCATCGATCGATCCGGCGAAGTAGTAGATGCCGAAGATCGTGCTGTACCAGTCGCTATCCAGCGCCATGATCAGATCAAACGATGCGAACGTGAACAGTGCAAACGTCAGAAGCATGAGCGGGGCAGCGGCGAGATTGAGCTTTTCGGTGATCGTGTGATCGCCACTTCTATCCTGCGACCGCGATTTGCGGATGAACAACATTGCCACGAGTGAAAAGAAGACGAAGTAGAAAACGATGCGCGCTGTCCAGAACGATGGATTGAGCCACACCAACTTGCCCATCGTCAGCGCGCTCACAGGCTTTGCGCCGGCGGACGTGGGGTGGGAAGTGTGAGGCTCCGATCGCGTTCCGTGAGAGTCGGCGGTGACGTTGTGCTCGTTTTGCTGTGCCGGTGCCCGATGCGGTTCGGCGGCCGCTGAAGCGTCCACCCCGGCATGGGTATTTGCCATTGCGGCGTGCGTGACTGCTTCAATGCTTTTCAGGGGTGAACCCGTCGGATGATCGGGCATGGGCTGCGCCCACGGGTAAACATCCCCCTTGCCCGACCACACCGCGACGACCAACGGAATCGCCAGCAGCCCCATGATGGGCAGCGTGGCGGCCAGCGCTTCAGGAACCCGCCGCACAGCGACGCTCCAGCCGGCGCGCACCAGGTAATGCACCAGCAGGAAAAACAGCCCGCCCATCGCGATGCTGAACACAAACGCGTACCCCGTAGCATACGCGTGATAAAATCGCTTCAGCCCGCCGCCCGCCATGCTCACGCCCAGGCTCGCCAGCACGCCAACCACGCCAATCAGCAGCAAAATAACGGCGATGCCATTGGCCTTCCCGCTCAGTTGCATTTGGTCGTTGTCGGCGGCATTTGAATGGTGACCGTGTGCCAAGTGTGTTCTCTTTCTTTCTTGCTATCCGCTATCCGCTATTTCAACACATCCCGCTTGTCCGCCGGCACCACTTCGGGCTTGGCGGTCTGCGAAAATTGCAGCGTTCGCATATACGCGACGATCGCCCAGCGGTCGGCGGGCGCGATCTGCCCCTCGTAGCCGCCCATATTGCGAATGCCGTTGGTAATGGTGTTGTAAAGATGTCCGTTCGCCCGGCTTCGGCGGTCGAAATCGGTGAGATTGCTCGGAGCGACCCACTGCATGCCCTGCACGCCGTTGCGCGTCAGCTCGTCGGCGCGAAGGTGGATGGGCCCTTTGCCCTGGCCGTCCTGCCCGTGACAGGCGGCGCAGTAAATATCAAAGCGGTTCTGCCCTCGGAGCAGGAGCGTTGCGGCGGTCGCCGGATCGTTTAACGCTGTTTGCACGCCGTCCGGGAAACCGCCGTAAAACGTTGCTGCGGGTTTGCCGTCGGCGCCCGGGGCGGTTTTGTAGCCGAGGTTAAAGTGCTCGTCGGCATTCAGTTGCCCGCGCGCGACCGCGCCCACCACCGCCGGCCTCATGGAGCGACCATCGGCAAAAAGCGGGTTTTCATCCTGCGGGCGGAATTTCGGCTGGTTATCCATATCCTGAAAAATATGGATCCGCGGCTGCGGGCTGGTGTTGTAGCGAGCACGATAGATGACTGCCAGCGGAATCCACGATGCCGCCGCGCCGATGATCGCAAGATAGATAAACCACTTCGGCAGCTTGCGCAGCCGAAAATCTTCCAGCGCGCCGGCCGGCCCGCGAACATAAGCAAAATCAGGTCGATCAGCACCGGCGGCCATCAGTCCTCCACCTTTTCCAGCGATATTGGATTGAGCTTTTGTAGCAAATGGGTCACTCGCTCTTCGTCAAACTTCGGATCGCGTGCGTCGATCACGACAAAGAACCGGTCATCAGTCACCCGTGTGAATCGCGCGTTGTTGAACAGCGGATTGTAGTGCATTGGCAGCTTGTTCATGATGAGCATGCCGAACACCGCCGTTAGCGCGCTGAACAGCACCGTTGTTTCAAAAATGACCGGAATATTCGCCGGCAGCGACCACACGGGCTTGCCGCTGATAAGAAATGGGTAGCCCTGCAGGTTGCTCATGAACGGCGTGGGGATGTGACTGGCGTTGCTCCACCAGGTGAGCAGCAGCCCGCCGAACAGCCCCGTCAGCCCGCCGACCAGGACGATCCAGGGGAGGACGGTCATTTTGATGCCCATCGCGTCATCGATTCCGTGCAGGGGGAACGGCGAGTGGACGTCCCATTTTTTGTAGCCGGCATCGCGCACGGTGCGGGCGGCGCGCATCACGTCGTCGACGTTATCAAACTCGGCCATCACCGCTGCCAGTTGTGGCAGCGGCTCGGCGTCTTCGGTGACCGATGCGTGCGCCGGCTCAGGTTCTTCAAGTAACGTCGACATAACTCTTACCTTTGCTTGTTGCGTCAACCTCAGTGAGCCGGATGCGCCCGATGTGGATCGTGGGCGGATTCATCGGGTCGGTAATCGGTTCGTTGCAAGTCCGGTTCAGGGCCATGCGCATGCGCCTCGGGCAGAATACTCTTCACTTCCGCCATCGCGATGATGGGCAGAAACTTGATGAACAGACAGAACAGCGTGAAGAACAAACCGAAGCTGCCCGCGAGCAGCGCCAAATCCACCCACGACGGTTTGAACAATCCCCACGAGCTGGAAAGGAAGTCTCGCTGCAGCGACGTCACGATGATGACGAACCGTTCGAACCACATGCCGGCGTTGACGAAGTTGGCCACGATGAATGTAATCACCAGGCTGTTGCGCGCCCACTTGAACCACATGATCTGCGGCGCAAAAACGTTGCAGGTAAACATGCACCAGAACGCCCACGGCGATGCGCCGAACACGCGGTTTACAAACGCATATTGCTCGTAGTAGTGCTGGCTGTACCACGCGGTGAAGAATTCGACCGCGTAGGCGTAGGCGACGATCAGCCCCGTCGCCAGCATGACCTTGTTCATATTATCGATATGGCGCAGGGTAATAATGTCTTTCAAGCCGAACAGCGCGCGGCACGGAATCGCCAGCGTTAAAACCATGGCAAATCCGCCGAACACGGCCCCGGCGACGAAGTAGGGCGGGAAGATGGTGGTGTGCCACCCGGGCAACTGGCTGGTGGCGAAATCGAACGACACGACCGAATGCACAGAAAGCACCAGCGGCGTGCTGAGTGCGGCCAGAATCAGGTAGGCCCGTTCGTAGCGATGCCAGGCGCGACAACTGCCCGTCCAGCCCAGTGCCAAGGCGCCGTAGACGATCTGTTGAACACGCGTCTTGCTCTTGTCGCGCAGCGTGGCCAGATCGGGAATCATGCCCACGTACCAGAACAGCAGCGACACCGTGAAGTAAGTGCCGACGGCAAACACGTCCCACAGCAGCGGGCTTCGGAACTGCGGCCACATCGCCATCTGATTCGGGATGGGAAACAGCCAGTACGCCAGCCACGGCCGTCCGACGTGAATGCCGGGAAACGTCGCGGCGCAGATGACGGCGAAGATCGTCATCGCCTCGGCAAAACGGTTGATGCCCGTTCGCCAGTTTTGCCGGAACAAAAACAGAATCGCGCTGATGAGTGTGCCCGCGTGGCCGATGCCGACCCAAAACACGAAGTTGACGATATCAAACGCCCACGCCACCGGCTGGTTGTTGCCCCAAATGCCCACGCCGGCCAGCATCAGGTAGCCGATGGTGATGCCCATGAGACTGAGCAAGCCCAGCGATGCGGCGAAGGCCAGATACCACCATCCCGGCGGCTCTTCCAGGGCAATTCGGGTGACGACGCGCGTTACCTCGGCGAAGCCCTTGCCGCCGACGATCAGCGGTGCGCGCACCCGGGCGTCATCGAATGTATTATCGATGTCGTCGCCGTTGCGAACGGGCATGTTGGGGATGGATGTGGTCGTTGCCATACGTTGCGGTGCTCGTTTTAGCCGTGATGGTCGTCATGCGCCGCCGCCGGCGCGGGTTCTTTGCTCGGGTTGCGTAGCTTCGCCAGGTGAAGCGTGCGCGGGCGGGTGTTCAGATCATCCAGCACCGCATACGCCCGTGGATTGGATTGCCACTGGCGAACGGTACTGTTCTTGTCATTTAAGTTGCCGAATACGATTGCTTCAGTCGGGCAGGCCTGCTGGCAGGCGGTGACAACATCACCGTCGGCGACCGTAAAGCTTTCGCGCTGACCCTGTTTCCAGGCGTTCCGAGCCGCGATTTTCGCTCCGGCGATGCGCTGCGTGCAGTACGAGCATTTTTCCATTACGCCGCGCATGCGAACTGTCACTTCAGGGTTGAACTGCAGCCACAGCATCGGATCAATCTGTTCCTTCGGCTGGGCATCGGGCCAGTTCAGGTAAGGCATGCGATATCGGCCTGCGCGCGGGCCGGTCGAGTGATAGTCGTAATAGTTAAACCGGCGCACCTTGTACGGACAGTTATTGCTGCAATAGCGCGTGCCGATGCAGCGGTTGTAGACCATCGTATTCAGCCCCTCGGTGTCGTGTACCGTGGCGGCGACGGGGCACACCTGTTCGCACGGCGCGTTTTCGCAATGCACGCACATCATCGGCTGGTGAACCACTTGCGGGTTCGGGTCATTGCGATCGCCCTTGAAGTAGCGGTCGATGCGCAGCCAATGCATTTCGCGGTTGATGGCCACCATTTCCTTGCCGACCACCGGAATATTGTTCTCCGCCTGACACGCAACCACACACGCGCTGCAGCCGATGCAGGCGGTCATGTCAATCGCCATGCCCCAGGCGTGGGGGTTGTTGAAAAGATCGGGCGCGCCTTCGTCGGTTTTCGGATAATTCGTTGGCGCGGCGAAGATTTGCAAACGCGACGCCGGGCCGTGCGAATCGGGCGGGGCGAACGCGTGATCGTTCTTTCCGTGCGCCACATATGAAGCCAACGTCGCTTCTCGGACGATGCGGCCGCTTTCATGCTTCTTGCCGGCGCGCACTTCGCGGCCCTTAAAGCCCACTTCGTCCATCAGGAAGTGATCGGTGGTGGCAACCAGCTTGTAGGTTGTGCCCGTCTTGGTGAATTCCACCGGCGCCGAGTTCAGACCCGTGCTCGTACGCAGGGCGTAGGTGTTGAAGCCCATCGAGAACACACCGCCGGCGGTCAGCCCGCCGATGTTCCCCGCGGCGCTGCGGCCCAGGCCCAGCGGCAGGGTGATCACGCCCAAAGGTTGACCGGGAAGTATGTATGCCGGGATCTCAAGCTTCTTGCCGTTGATGGTCAGCGACAGCACGTCGCCGTTATCAATGGCAAGTTCTTGCGCATCTTTGATGCTGATCAGCGCAGCGTTGTCCCATGTGAGCTTGCTGAGCGGATCGGGGAGTTCCAGCAGCCAGCCAAGGTTGGCATAGCGGCCGTCGTAAACGCCGTAGTGCGGAACAAAGCGTGCTTCATACTTGCCCGCGGCCGCGACGGTAATCTGCGGCATCGACCCTTGGCCGGCAATCACCGCCGGGTAGGCCGAATCGGCTACGACGCCGTCGTGAATCGTTTTTCGCCAAGTGCCTTCGTCGCCAAGATTTAGCGCTCGCCGGACGATCGCCTGGCCATCGGCAACTTGATCGCCGGAGAGGATCGCCAGCAGTTCGATCGGGCTTTTCCCGCCGAAGAGGGGTTCGATCAGCGGCTGAGCGGTGGAGATGGTGCCGTCCCACGATCGACCGTCGCCCCAGCCTTCGAGATAGTGCGAACGCGGCAGGTGCCACTTGCAAACCAGCGATGTTTCGTTCTGGTAGTACGAAAGGTGAATGGTTAGGCCCGATGCTTTAAGCACCTCTGCAAAGTTGATATCGGCCGGCGCATCAAACAGCGGGTTGCCGCCGAGGATGAGCAGCGACTTCACCTTGTTCGTGGCAGCATCGCCGGCGAGTTGTGCGAGGTTGGCGGCATCGGTTGCGGTGCGATCGGCGACTGCGACGTAGGTCACTACAGAGCCGATCGAGCGAAGGCTTGCGTTGATCAGGTAAGCCAGAACATGCGTACCCGGCGAAGAATCCGGCCCGACCGTGACCACGCCACGATTGCCGGCGGACTTCAGGTCTTTCGCGGCGGCGGCCACGAATTCCTTTTCTGCCGCATCGAGCGTTGCAGCCGGAACCCCCGGCACGCCCAACTCCGCGGCCAAACCCGCTGCGATCGCTTCGACACGCGACGGCTTCACCGGAAGGCGCTCATCGGCGTTCGTGCCGGTGAGGCTGAAGGTGGAATCAACCACGTACAACCGGCTCATCATGCCCGAAGCATCGGCGCTTTTGCGACCCTTCACAAAATCATTCGAGTACCGCGTGTGGTTCGGGTGCAAGCCCAGGAAATCGCAGTCGAGGCTGAAGATGGCGGCGGCGGTGTCGAGCTTCAGCACCGAACGGCCGGCTTTGCCCGTAGCCTGCTTCACACCGAGCACTTCGTTATCGTTTGAAAGCGGTTCGTATTCCGTCCACGTCACCTGCGGCATGGCGGCGAGCAGGCGGGCTTTCATATCGTTGAAACTCGGCGACTCGCTCGCTTCGCTGATGATTGCCAACCCCGCGCCTTGCGGGCAGTTGGCTTTCAGGTAAGCGCCGGCGGTGGCGATGAAATCATCCCAGGTGGATTGTTTAGGCCCTTCGCCGGAGCGATCGATCACAAATCGGCTTCGATCGGGGTCATACAGTTCCAGAATGCTTGCTTGGGCGTAGTGGTCCGCCGAGCCGTGCTTGCCGTTCCAGGTGGAGAAGCCGGGGTGCGAAGGGTTGCCCTCAATTTTGATGGGCCGACCGTCATACGCTGTGGCGAGCACGCCGCGCGAAATGCCCCCCAGTTCCATGCTGGTGGCGTATTGCTCGGGAACACCGGGAAGCCGGTTGCCAACCGCCGAGGTGTATGGCGCGAGATGTTCCTTCGGCCACCGCCGACACCCAGTGAGCGTAAGGCCCGACAGGGCCAGCGAAGCGCCCATCAGCTTAAGAAATTTCCGCCGGGGCATCGACGAAATTTCCGTGGGGCTGTAGCCGTGAAACTCATTTTCGATCAACTGCCGAATTTCGGGCGTGTCGGCGGCGTGGCTGATGCTTTGCCAGTAGAGGCGGGCGTTGGTGGAGTTAGTGGTGGTCTGGCTCATGAGAGTTTGTGCTGGTTGTAGGTCGTACGTTTTAGGTTGTGTGTTGGCATTCTCCTTCCAACCTCCAACCTACGACGCACAACACACTTATCGATGACACGTCGAGCACGAGGTCATGTAGGCCTCGTCGTGAATCTTATATTTCTCTTTGAGTTCTTTTCCGACGCGAAGCTGCGCCTGCAGTTCGTTTTCGCCTTCACGGGCTTCGGCTTTGTATTTCATGTTGGTGATCTGATCCTTCGGCCGCAGCGCCTTTTCCGGATTGCGGTGGCAATCGATGCACCAGCTCATGCTCAGCCTCTCAGCTTGATAAACGACTTCCATTGTGTCGATCCGCCCGTGACAGGAAACGCACCCCACGCCGCTGTTTACGTGGGCCGAGTGGTCGAAGAAGGCAAAGTCAGGAAGATCGTGAACCTTCACCCATTGAATCGGCTTGCCGGTTTCCCAACTCGCCTGGACGGGTTTGAGCTTCTCACTCACGTTGCGAACGTTGGTGTGGCAATTCATGCACACCTGCGTGTTGGGAATTGCCGCAAAAGCGGTTTTTTCGACCGTGCTGTGACAATACCGGCAATCGATGCCCAACTCGCCGGCGTGCAGCGCATGGCTGAAGGGCACCGGCTGAATCGGAGCGTAGCCGACATCCAGCGTTGAACTGGAGAAACCGAACGTGACGATCGTGGGCAAATACAACCCGCCGCCCATCACCGTCACGATCAGAACCGGCAGGGCGTAGTTCACCCAGCGTGGAAAGATAAAACGCGTCCGCTTGCTTGCGCTCATATGCACCCGACGGCTGCAATTAGAAAATCCGTAACCGCCTACAACGTTCACGATCGGAAAACCCACATCTCCGACTGCAAGAATTACGGAGGATGATCGTGGCGGCACGGCGCCTTTTCAATGTGTCAATTCGTCGCACCAGACTTCCCAAACTGCCCGTTGTTACGACTGGGCGTATCTTGGTCGAATCTTCGGCGTCATGCAACTAGGGCGTAACGATTGACGATTGACGATTGAGAAGAGATGGGGGCGACGGATT
>CAZXLA010000009.1:41503-43588 GCA_964641895.1 uncultured Tepidisphaeraceae bacterium | reverse complement strand
CTAGGCGGCGATAGGTCGCTCAGGTTTCCATGTCCGCCGGCTGCGCCACCGGCAGCGAACGTCGCGCCGCCAGTACCTGATCGGCCAGAAACAGCAGCACCGCCAGCCAGATGAACGCAAACGTCACTTGCCGGCTACGGTCGAATGCTTCGCCGAAGTAGAGGACGGCGATGAGCAGTTGAATCGTGGGTGAAAAGTATTGAAGGAAGCCGATCGTCGTTAGCTTTAGCCTGCGCGCTGCGTACGCAAACAGCAGCAGCGGCGTTGCGGTGATGATGCCCGATAGCGCCACCAACAAATGCGTCGACTCGTCGATCTTCGGTGCCGTACCCTGTTGAATGTTCCACCCGATGAACGCAAGGGTCAGTGGAGCGAGCAGGGCGGTTTCAACCATTAGCCCCGCCAGCGGGCCGGCGCGCATGGTTTTTCGCAGCAGACCGTAGAAGCCGAAGCTGAACGCCAACCCCAGCGAAATCCACGGTAGTTTGCCGATGGCGTACGTTTGATAGCATACGCCGAGGGCGGCGAGGATGACGGCAGCAACCTGTAACTTGCGCAGCCGCTCGCCTAACAACAGCACGCCGATCAGCACGTTCACCAGCGGGTTCATAAAGTAGCCCAGGCTTGCGTAGGAGAGCTGTCGCGTTTCGACCGAGTAAATATAAATCCACCAGTTGGCGGCGATGGCGATCGTGCTGCCCATGAGCGCAAGGATCGATTTCCCGCTGCTCAAGCACGCCGCCACCTCCGGCCACTGTCGCAGCACGGTCAGCAGAATTGCGATGAATGCAGTCGACCAGGTGATGCGGTACGCCAGAAGGTGCATCGCATCCACGCCGCGGTCGTTCAGATGGCGAAAGTAGATCGCGACGAAGCCCCAGATGAGGTAGCACGAAAGCCCCGCGGCGAACGCCGAGCGCGTATTGGCCGCCGTTGCTGAAAGGGGCAGGGGAGGCGGGGCATAGTCCAGAACGCGTGCGTCGGCCACGAATGTGAGCATAGGGGTTGGCACCGGAGTCTGTCCATGCCGCTTGCGGGCGGGTCCAACGCAACTTCGATACAATCGAGCAGATGCCCGAACCGTTTGATTCGACCACCGATCTGCCGACTCGCCCGCGGCGATTGCGCCTTCAACCGCAACTGCGCGAGATGCTTCAACGCGTGCATGTGCGCAAGAGCGATCTGGTTCTGCCGCTGTTCGTACGGGAAGGCGCCGGCGTAAAGATCGAAGTGCCTTCGATGCCCGGCGTTTACCAGATGTCGGTCGATGTGGCGGCGGGGCGGTTGGCTGAACTGGCTTCGATGGGGCTCAAGGCGTTCATCGTATTTGGTGTGATCGATCGAGCAAAGAAAGACGACGTCGGTTCGGCCGCGCTCGATCCGGATAACGTCGTCTGCCAACTCTTGAGGCAAGTTCGCGATCAGAAATTGCCGTTGGCGGCCATGACCGATCTGTGTCTTTGCGAATACACCAGTCACGGCCACTGCGGCGCTCTGACGGCGGACCAGAGCACGGTGGACAATGATCCGACGCTCAATCTGCTGGCTCAACAAGCCATCCATCACGCGCGGGCCGGCGCGGATGTGATTGCACCCAGTGGCATGATGGACGGCGCGGTTCGCGCGATTCGCCGCGCGCTCGATCATGCACAGTTTACCAACACCGCCATCCTGTCGTACGCGGTCAAATATGCCAGCGGGTTCTACGGTCCCTTCCGCGACGCCGCCGATTCTGCCCCGGCATTTGGCGACCGCCACAGCTACCAGATGGACCCAGCCCGCGGCGTGGAAGAGGCGATCCTTGAAACGCGCTTAGACATTGAGCAGGGCGCCGACATGGTGATGGTGAAACCCGCCATGCCCTACCTCGACGTGTTGGCGGCCGTGCGCAAGTCAGTGGATGTTCCGGTGGCGGCCTATCAGGTGAGCGGCGAATACGCGATGCTCGAAGCCGCCATCGGCAACGGATGGTTGGATCGGGAGCGGGTGGTCATGGAATCATTACAGGCGATCAAGCGCGCGGGCGCGGATTTGATTTTGACTTATTATGCGGACCGATTCCTGAAAGTGATTTGAGCATCCAGC
>CAZXLA010000009.1:0-41403 GCA_964641895.1 uncultured Tepidisphaeraceae bacterium | reverse complement strand
GATTTTGACTTATTATGCGGACCGATTCCTGAAAGTGATTTGAGCATCCAGCGCCATTGCGTCACGCCAGCGGGTTGACGATCTTCAGGCTATCGATCCAATCAAAGTCATCGACGTTTCGCGTTGCAAGCGGGAGCTTGTGCACGAGGGCGGTGGCGGCCACGATCGAATCACCGAGGCTCATTTTTCGTTGCTGTCGCAGTAAAACGGCCAGTGCCACGACCGCGGCATCGATCGGATGCACTTCTACATCGGCGAAGAATCGCTCCAGCCACGCGCGATCTGGAGGCGTGATCTTGTGAAATCCCAGCGTTTCAATTTGCGAAACCGCTGATACATGCGGAATGTCGAGCGACAAAACAAAGTTCCGCACCAGTTCATGTGACGCCGAAGAGGCGTAAATAATGATGTTGCTGTCAAGAAGCATCAGTCTTCACGGCCCGCGAGCTGTCGATCTTTGCGAACTTCATGCTGCCACTCCATGGGATCACCGAACGATTTGAGGCCGCCATGTGAGGCGATTTCGTCCAGCAAATCGGCCAGCCGCTTGCGACGCTCGGCGGTATCCGTGGCGCTGGGCACCACCCTGACTTCAACCTCATGCGGCTCGCCGTCCGGCGGACCAGCGCCAATCCATCGAATACGGCTGCCTTCGAGAATGCCACGGAATGCCGATTTCATAACTTCCCTATCATAACAAATAACCCATCGATTGGCGCATAAGATCTAACGCAGTTCTCTTACCCCAACGAGTTTGCGACTGAGATCCCGCGAAACCGCAAGCGCCATCTGACGCCGTATGGCGCTGCGCACGCTTGCGGTTTCGCGGAACAAATCGCGTCGTTGAGCAACGAACACACTAAACCCCCGAATGCTGCGTCACCGTCTTCTGGCGATGCGCCAGCGACCGCAGCCGGTTGATCGCCGCCAGGTAGGCCAGCGCCGAGGCCTCAAGAATATCGGTACTCAACCCCCGCCCGCGGACTTTGGTGCCGCTGTGGTCGAACTCGATGTGCACTTCCCCTTGCGCCTCTTTCCCGCGGGTGACCGATTGCACGCGGTAATCGGTGAGATTGGCCTTTACGCCCGTCAGTCGGGCGATGGCGGAATAGATGGCATCCACCGGGCCGTCACCGACGCTGGCGTCTTGTAGTTGTTCGCCGTTGGTGTCTTTGAGGGTCACCACCGCCATCGGAATCGCCGTGCTGCCCGCCGTCACCTGCAGGCCGACGAGCGTCCACAGGCCGACGCCCGTTTCCAGTTGGTCATCCACGATCGCTTCAATGTCTTCATCGAACACTTCTTTTTTCTTGTCGGCCAGCGATTTGAATTTGGCGAACGCGTGCTCAATCTGTTCATCTTTCAGGTGATAACCCAGTTCCACCACCCGCGCCTTGAACGCGTGCCGGCCGGAATGCTTGCCCAGCACCAGCGAAGTTGCCGGGATGCCGACGGTGACCGGATCCATGATTTCATACGTTTCGCGGTACTTGAGCATGCCATCCTGATGGATGCCGCTTTCGTGCGCGAAAGCGTTCTGACCGACGATCGCCTTGTTCCGCTGCACCACGAGGCCGGTGAGCATGCTGACCATGCGGGATGCGGGGAAAATGCGCGTCGCGTCGATGCGGGTATCAATGTTGTAAAAATCCCGGCGCGTCCGCAGCGCCATGACGATTTCTTCCAGCGCCGCGTTGCCCGCGCGTTCGCCGATGCCGTTGATGGTGCATTCCACCTGTCGCGCGCCGTTCTCAATCGCTGAAAGCGAGTTGGCCACGGCCAGGCCCAGATCGTTATGACAGTGCGATGAAAGGATAATTCCCTTTTCTTTGATGATCGGCAGCTTGCCGATGATGTGGGCGAACATGTCGCCGTAACTCTTCGGCGTGGCGTAGCCGACCGTATCCGGCAGATTGATCGTCGTCGCGCCGGCTTCGATGGCGGCGTGGACGATTTCTTCCAGAAAATCGAGTTCCGTGCGGCTGGCATCCTCGGGCGAAAATTCCACGTCATCGGTGTAGCCGCGAGCCTGCTTGATCGATTCGACGCTGATGCGAATGATCTCCTCCTTGCCCTTTCGCAGCTTGTGCTCGCGGTGAATCTTGCTGGTGGCGCAAAACACATGAATCCGCGGCTTGGCGGCGTGTTGGACGGCCTCGCCGGCGCGATCGATGTCTTTGGCGGTGGATCGCGCCAACCCGCAGACGGTGCTCTTGGTGATCTCCAGGGCGATGGCGCGGACCGATTCAAAGTCGCCTTCGGACGAGATTGGGAAACCCGCTTCGATGATGTCCACACCCATCGACTCGAGATGCCGCGCAATTTCGATTTTCTCCCCTTGCGTCAGCGTCGCGCCGGGAGATTGCTCGCCGTCGCGCAGGGTGGTGTCAAAGATTTTTACGGTGTCCATGAGCGGCTCCCAAAAAACAAAAAACCCCGCGAACCATCGCGGGGTTTGAAGGCTTCATCAGACCGTTCAGATCACCCGCGACTATGTCAGACCAAGGCCAAGACCCAGAAGGGCCGGGCTAAGGTTGGCAGGAAGCGGCAGCGAATTCATCACCTCATAGAATAGATCGGCGCGACGTGTGAAAGTCAAGTACAAAATCTGCGATGTATGCAGGTCGTCTGCGTGCGCCAACTTAGCTCAAATGGGCCGCCGTCTTGATCCCCCGCTTTCCTCAACTCGGCCCAACTTCAAGCAACCGTGCTGGCGGATGGAGAAGCCGAGCATGCATTCATGGATCGGCTCGAACGCGCCACAAATTGACACACCAAAGCCCGCATGATTACGATTCCGAGTAGCGAGGACCAATACATGCGACGATTCAAGTGGATCGACTGGAATCTCGCCAAGATCGACGCTCATGCGCTTTCATCCGACGAAGTCGAGGGATCATTTGACCGCGTGTTCACGCTTCAGCACCGGGGCGATGGCTCCTTCAAAATGTATGCGGCTACACCTTCGGGCCGGCGAATCTGGGTCATCTGGCGCTATGATCGGGAAGAGAACCAAGTGCCCGATGTGTTCGCGGCGTTGGAAGTGGTTCCAATCTTCGTGATCACCGCCTATTGAAAGGACTGCGCGATGCCGACCATCGAACCCGATTCACGAAGTGCCGCGCGTCGAGCCCAAGACGAGCAAATCGCCGGCGCACCGCACCTGCCGCCGCCCGAGTTGCCGCCAAGTTCATTACCCGTGCGCGTCGAAGACCATCTGCACCGCGAAGCACGCCATCCGCTGGCGCTTCCTGCCATCGTGGAGAATGGTGTCATCCGGCTGATCGATCGTGACATCACTCTCCCCGAGCGCTCCCGAGTGATCGTCGTTGCGGAAGGTACATAGCGACCGCAACTCCACCGCCCGCCCTGAGCTTGCCGAAGGGTCTTGATCCCGCGCTTTCCTCAACTCGGCCCCATTTCAACCAACCGTGCTGGCGGATGGAGAGCCCGAGCATATCACTTCCATCAACCGGACCGACCGGCGGAACGGTTTTGCCGCGCGGATGTGGGCGGACAGACAAAATAGTAGCGACCCTTGTTCCGTTTTCGCTGGAAACGCAAGCGACACGGCGGTAAAGTATCCGAATGCGTACCGTCGAATTGAAGCAGAAGGCCAAGGCCTTGATCGACGCGATGTCCGGTCCTCAGTTGCGTGTCGCGTCGGAGTTTCTCGCCTTCGTCAAGCGCCGCGACCTCGACAACGCCACGCTCGAGTTGCTTTCGATTCCCGGCTTTGAGAAGTCCTATGCAAAGGGAATGAAAGACATCAGCGCCGGGCGCACCAAGCCCTGGCGCAAGGTTCGATCCGATGTATAAGGTTGAGCTGTCTCATGAGGCGCAGCGATTCTACAATCGGTGTGACCAGCCAATCGCAAAGAAGCTCGCCCGATGTTTTGAGGCTCTTGAGTAGAATCCACGCGCCGGAAACAACGTCAAAGCCCTGAAGGGAAAGTTCGCCGGTTCCTACCGCTACCGCCTCGGCGACCTTCGAGTTGTTTACACAATCAACGATCAAGCCGTGACGGTCTTCGTAATCACGATCGCAAAGCGCGGCGACGTGTACGAGTAAGACCGCTCGCCGATGATCTTCGTCGGCCTCGCGCGCAGCTTCACCGTCTTGATCCCCCGAAGGATCAATTCGGCATACGGCTGGCGGATGGAGAGGGCGAGCATGCCACGTCTATCGACCGAACCGACCGGCGGAGTGATTCTGCCGTGCCGGTACGGGCGGACAAACGGTGGTAGTGACCCTCATTCCGAACTGCCGCTATGCAAGCCGGAAGCCGAAGGGAATCGCCGGACCGTGGACGGAGATGCACGCCGATTCCGACGCCACTTCGTTTCCGGCCCTATGCGCCGATCAGGTTTTCCCTCGTGGCATCAAAACTGCGTTCGTCAATATACTTCCTTGCAAGCGGTCAGGTTGACCGCCTCCGAGTGCCGTCGACAGCGACGTCGCAATCGTTGGTGCAAAAGCGGGCGAAGCGCAACCGGCAGCGGCGAAGCGAGGGGACCAATATGCAACCCCGCGCGGCACCATTTTGCGAACAAAGACCTTTTCACGAACGAGGAGTTCAGTTATGCAAAGTCAAGAAAGTCAATCACCTCATAACCTCCTGAAGCTGAGCGACACCGACATGACGCTGTCTAGCGCTGCCGAGGACATCCGCGGCCGTAAGGTCGTTGATGCCAACGGTGAAGACGTCGGCAACGTGGATGACCTCATGATCGACGACACCGAGAAGAAGGTGCGCTTCATCCGCGTCGCCTCCGGAGGGTTCCTTGGCATGGGCGCAACCAAGTTCCTCATCCCCGTCGATGCGGTCAAGCAGATCGCAGACGACAAGGTCGTCGTCAGCCACGATCGGCAAACGATCGCCAGCGCGCCCGTCTACGACCCGGATGTGGTCGACGAGCGGTACTACGACAATCTGTACGGACACTACGGCTACGGCCCGTACTGGGGGGCGGGTTATATGTACCCCGGCTATCCGTATCTCGGTTGACCGCTGACGACCAGCCGCCCCGAGTGCTGTGACTGTCTCGCGGCTTAGGCTTAAGTTACGCTCGCCAGTGAGGTTCATCGTCGCCGGGATCGGCTGCATCGCCCGGGGCGATGCTCAAAGCAGGTAGACGAGGAGGACACGAGGGGACTGACGACGCGTCGCAAATTGGCCGAACTCCCAACTGTGAGCTATCCAATGAACAAAGGCAACCTGCTCTGGGCGATGATACTGACCTTCCTGCAGATAAGCTGCGGAAGAAGTGATTCTCCAAATCCTTCGGCCGCCGCCGCACCGCGCAGTGCAACATCCCCGCCGGCGACAGCGGCACCCGCGACCACCTCAACCGCCGCCAAAGCTCAGGCGCTCGAGGAAAAGCTGATGGGAACGTGGGTCGCAAAAGATGTAGACGCCAAGATTGGGCAGGTGAAGATCAAGCTGACTTTCCGCAAGGACGGTCCCATGAAGCTCGCCGCCTGGTCCGACATTCCGTTCGTCGGCCAAGTGCGCGACAAAACCGCGCCGTACGAAGTTCACGGTGACGTGATTTCGTCCGACGCAATCCGCGGCGGGACGTCGGTCACGTACTGGTTCGAAGGCGAACAGTTGCTCATTCGATACAAGGAAGGGAAGACCGTTCGCTTCGACCGCGAGTGACCACACCGTCGGATCGTGGCTCACCGAACGCGATCCCGACGCGAATCACCGGGTGATTCACGTTGGCAGGCTGTGGGATCCTCGGCGGGTGCAAGACGTGTTGGAGAGCGTTCAATAAAGGGAGTCGCGTGTGCTTCTGAATTCTGGTGATCTTTCTGTTGATCGCTGCCGCTTCGAGCGCGGCGGTCTACCCGCACAGCCGAAACTGGGGCTACTACCCCAGCGGCGGACTGTTCATCTTCCTGCTGATCCTGCTGCTCGTGTGGTGGTTCGCCGCGCTGCCGATGTGGGGGCGAAATCCGTACTGGCGTTGACTGCGTATGAAAAGGCCGAGGTTGAAGAAAGAGGGAAAACTTTCTTCGGGCGCGGAAAAACGCAGCGCGTGGACGAGATGGCCAAGCCAGAAAGGCCATCGTGACACGCACGCATGATTCGCCCGGTGAGACGCCGAGCTCCAAAGGCGAGCCTGCGAAATGGGTTCGACTGGGCGCTCGTCTTGGATATTTCGCCAAAGGCGCGGTGTACGTGCTGATCGCCTTCTTGGCCGCGCGCGCGGCCTGGATCGGGGGATCGGCTTCAGGGCCGCGCGAACTGTTGTGGACGGTCGCCGAGCAACCGGTAGGCATGGTTCTGCTCGCCGGCGTTGCCATCGGACTGACGGCGTATTCCCTGTGGCGTTTCACGCAGTGCATCGCCGATACCGAAGGGCGCGGGCGAAGTTTTCGCGGACTCTGCGCCCGCGCGGGATACCTTGGTAGCGGACTGGTTTATGGGGGATTGGTGCTGGCGGCGGCGCGAATTCTCACGGGCGTGGCGCGGCGTCGGCAAAGCCCGGACGACGCCTACGTCCGCGGGTGGACCAGTACGCTGATGCAGCAGCCGTGGGGGCAGTGGCTGGTCGCCGCCGTCGGGATCGGCGTCATCGTGTTCGGATTGGCGCAGCTCCGCAAGACCTGGACGGGGGTCTTCCGGGACGAGGGGGATCTTTCCAGGATGAGCGCGCGCCGTCACCGGCGGGCGGTCTGGTTCGGCCGGTTCGGGGCCGCGGGGCGCGGCGTGGTGTTCGTGATCATCGGCGTGTGGCTGATCGTCGCCGCCAAAAACGCCGACCCAGCCGACGCGCGCGGCCCGGGCGGCGCGCTCGACACACTTGCCCTCCAGCCCTACGGCCCGTGGCTGATGGGCGGCGCCGCGGTGGGTCTGTTAGGGTACGGGCTGTATCAGTTCACCTTGGCGGGGTACGACCCAACGTGAAGCGGTCGTGCGAAAGGCGTCGTAATATATTTTCGATGCACGCTGCGCCGGCGCGCTTCTTGCGGGCGGTTGCGCCGCGACAAGGCGTTACGGGGGAGAAAACAGAGTGGTAACGATTAGCGTCCACCATTCGTGGGGAAGCTCAATCCTAGTTCTTATTCGTGTTCATTCGTGTTAATTCGTGGACCCAATTCTTATCTGTGTGAATCGGTGTTCATCTGTGGTTGATTGTCTTCTCCGCTCACGCGGCGACGACTCGCGATTGCGATCGTGGCGGTGGGACGGGTTCGCCAACCTCGCCGCAGACCACGGGGGCGTGATGCCGACGCACGGTTTAGAGGAGCGTTTAAGCACGCCTTTGCCACCGGCGCGCAAGCATGGTAAATTACGCGACTCGGTTACCAAGAAGGCCTCTTGGCGGAATTGGCAGACGCGCTGGACTCAAAATCCTGTGCCCGCAAGGGCGTATCGGTTCAACTCCGATAGAGGCCATTGCCGGATTATTCCGGCGGTTTCTTTCCACTGCAGCCATGACTCTTGCCGATCTGGAATAACTGTGAGCTTGGCTGAATCTCCCTCCAATTCGACCTCCGTAATCGATCAGGTCGCCGCCGGCGCGGCGTTGCGCGAGCGGATGTGGCCCGTCCAGGGGTTGTTGCGGCATCTGACCGTGACGGGCGCGATTCTGGTCTTGACGATCATTGCCAATATCAACACGCTTTCGCAGCGGTATGTGATTATGGATCGTTCGGGGTTCACGCTGGATAGTCGATACATCATCGAACTTGATCCGCGATCGCGCACGCTGCAAATGAGCGACCGCAGCGACCTGCAGCAGAAGATTTTCGTCGAGGCCGCCACCGCCGCGCAGGCTCACGCGCTGTATCAGAAGCCGTATGATTTCTCGGCACTGGCGGCGCGCGCCAAAGAGCTGGCCGACGCGAAAAATTACAGCGATTTCGGGTTTTCGAACTACTTCACCAAAGACTATTGGTGGCCGAAAGGCATCAGCGGGCTGTATCGGCCGCTGACTTCGATTACCTATTGGTGGAACTTCGCCCCGATCCGCAATATTCCGCCGGCGGAGTGGGAAAAATTGCGCGACGAGAAACCCGAAGAGTATTACCGCGTTGCAGCGCAGGCGCTGGTGCGGTTTCATTGGACGAACACAATCCTGCACGCCGTCACTGCCGTGCTGGTGTATTTTCTGATGCTGGCGATCTGTCGGCGATTCTGGGTTGCTGTTTTCGCTGCGGCGATGTTCAGCACGCATCCGATCACGGTGGAATCGGTCGCCAACATCATCGGGCGGGCCGACATTCTCGCGGCCATCTCGGTGTTCTCGACGCTGCTGCTCTACATCCGCAGCACGAAGGTGAGCGGTGCCTGGCGGCTACCGTGGCTCATCGCGGCGATGCTGGTAACGGCGGTTGGTTCGCTGTGCAAAGAAAGCGCGATCGCCGTCGGGCCATGCCTGGCTGCTTACGAAGTCATCTTCCGCTACCGACCGCGCATCGCCGGGTTGTTCAATGGCCAGAGCAGTTGGTTTACCGACCTCACGCGGTGGATCGGCGACTTCATCGGCGCGGTCCTTCGCTTCGCATTCACCGGCTGGATTTGGCTCGTGCCGGCGGTGGTGATCTGGAAGCTGTCGCGCGATTGGGTGTTCGCCAACAGCACGCCGCCGGAAGAACCGTTTCTGGATAATCCGATCAGGGGCAATCCGTATATCGGGTTGAATGAAAATCCGGTAATCAGCTTTATTGAAGGTCGGGTGACCGCGCTCAAAGTCGTTATCCTGCTGCTGGGAAAATTGATTTGGCCGGTGAACCTGTCGAGCGACTACTCGTTTAACGAGATCAAGATTTTTAACAGCTCGTTCACTTCGCTCGGTGACGTTGCCGCGCTGCTCTGCGCGGCGGCAGTGCTGGGATTCTTAGTATGGGCCTGCATTCTCTGGGCCCGCGGGGGCAAGGCCGCTTCGTACATGATCTTTTTCTACTTCCTGGCGCTGCTGCCGACGGCTAACCTGGTCAAAGTCATCGGCAGCATCATGGCCGAACGATTCATGTACCTCCCACTGTTCGGCTTTGTGGGCGGGGTTTCGCTATTGGTGTTCTGGGTCGCCAGTAAGATTTCACTTCGTCTGACCGCCGCGGCGGGGCGCTCGCTTGCGGCTTCGGCGCCCGCGGGGCCGTCGTGGCTGAATTTTGCGCCGCACGCGATTCTCATGCTCGTCGTCGCGCTTTACACCGCGCGTACACTCCACCGCAACCTCGCCTGGCGAAGCGATGAAATGCTCTGGGAATCGGCCCTGAAAGTCTCTGATAACGCGTTCCGGTCGTATCAGTCGTACGCGTTCGCGCTGTACGAAAACGCCCAGATCGACAAACTCCGCGGGCGCATCGACGAAGCCGAATACAAGCGCCGCGTGCAGCGGATGATCGATGTTGACGAAAAGGGCCTCAAGATCGTCGATGTCCTGCCGCACGAGATGAACAGCGCGCGGCTTTATCTGCACCTGGGCATGTATTACGCCGAAATGGGCCGGCTGCACATGACGCCCAACTCGCCCGATCCGATGACGCCCGAAGCGAAGCAGTGGTTTGAAAAGTCGGTGGCCATTCTCAGGCGCGCCGAGCCGATTGATAAAGCCTTCAGCAAACTCAACCGGCGCAAGGAAATCATTCGGCTCAAACCGATGAATGAAATTCCCGAGGCAGGCCTGGCGCCGGTTTACCTGATTCTGGGCGAATCGCTGACTCGACTGAGCCGGTTCGATGAGGCGATCGACACCTACCGCTATGTGCAGTTACTCGACCCAATGTCGGCGGTGACTTATATCCAGATCGGCGCGATCCGGTTGAGTCAGAGCAAGATCGACGAAGCCGTGACGAGCCTGTTGCAGGCCGTTATTCTCGACCCGACGCGACCCGAGCCGTGGCCGCTGCTGAAGAACATTTACCAGGTGCTGGGCGCGCCCGAAGCAATTATAACCGGAGGCGCGCAGAACCAGGTGAATGCGTCGTCGCCCCTCGTGCAGCAGCACGTGCGTAACGCCATGCGCGATCTGGCTCGCATCATGGTGAAGGCGCGGCAGTTTGATTTTGCCCGCAACATTCGGCGGCAGGCGATCGACGTTCATCGCGCCACGCCGGGCATCTTTGATGTGTTGTTTGACGAAGCCGGCGTTCCGGTCGACCCCAAGCCGCCACAAGAGAAGAAGTGGCGATGATCGGATCACTCGCTACAGTTCACCCATGGAAATTGATCTTCTGGTAATCAACGCCGGCAACAGCCGCCTGGCGATGGGAACGTTCTCCGCCGGCGAGTTGACCAACGTTGCGCGGGTTTCGATCGAGCATCGATCGGATTGGGCCGCCGCCATTGGCGCAGCTTGGCACCCGATCGCGGACAAAGCCGGTGCCGCCGTCGCCGGCGCCAGCGTGAACCCTGCCGCCATTGAAATGGTCGAACACGCCGTCAAGGCCGCCACCAATCAGCCCGTTCAATGGGTCGGTCGACAACTTGATCTTCCGCTCAAAAATCTCACCGAAAAGCCCGAACAAACCGGTGCCGACCGTCTGCTGAACGTCGCGGCGGCGTTCGAGCAGATGCAGAAGGCGTGCGTCGTCGTCGACGCCGGCACCGCCATCACGATCAACCTGTGCGACGACAAGGGCAACTTCCTCGGTGGCGCCATCGCCCCGGGCGCGGGCACGATGCTCAAAAGCCTGGCCGAGCACACCGCAAAGCTGCCGCTGGTTTCGCTGGCGGTGCCGGAACACGCCGTCGGCAAAACCACCGAAGACGCGATTCGCAACGGCGTGTATCACGGCATTCGCGGGATGGTGAAAGAGATTGTCGAAAACTACGCGACCGAATTGGGCAACTGGCCGGAAATCATCGCCACCGGCGGCGATGCTCAATTGCTGTTCGACGGGTGGGACCTGATCCACGCCATTTCGCCGGACTTAACGCTCTACGGCATCGCGCTGGCGTACGCGGAGCATCATATTCGGCACGGCTCGTAAAGTTGCCGGTCACATGCTGCAATGAGTTGGGGTGCCATGAATTGGCTCTCAGGCCAAGTTGTGCGGAGTCGGAGCGTGTCAAACGCCACCAACACGCTCCGCGCACTACTTAACTTGTGTGGCGAATTTACCGCGCATCCACCTGCGCGCCAAATCCTCATTTTCGTACCACAAACGCCAACAATAGGGTTAGCCGACCCGTGTATGCCACCGCGGCGGCCAGATCCGTTGCGAGCGACTCGCTTTGAGTTATAACCTAGGAGCAGTTGGCCAAAGAGTTGGGTGCAGGATACTCAATGATCAGCCGCTGGAAGGTCGGGCAAACTGATCCGCAAGGAAATTGGATCACCAGCGTTCAGCGGTTCCTCGTGGAACGCAAGGTTTGTCGTAAGAGATAGCCAATAGTGAGCGATCTTATCCAGACCAGCGTCGCGGAGTCGCCGCCGACTACAGCCGCGTACCCAGCAATCGTAGACATCCTACCGCGACCAGCCTGCGACACCCAAGTTGCTCTGAGACCAAGACGTGCGTTAAGGAGATTTTTGATCCAGCGCCCGAGCCATCAAACCGCCAAATGCCCATAATCGATTTGTCCCTAGCGATCGAGGCAAAGTTGCAGTGAATGAAGGGTGCGTTGTGCGTTACGTTGGCCCGCCGTTTTCTGAAATGGTCGAGTTGGGCCTTCCGCGGTCCGATCCGATCGGGTAGGGCGTATCGATAGGCATGTTTCAGAAGTTGCCGTGGAGCATCGCCCGCGGATCGCTCGGCGGGCGTTGGGTCGTCGCGGTGCGTTTAGGAGGGATGTGCGGAACCGGTCGCCACTATTCTTTCATTAGTTTGTGCGGCATCATGGGTGTCGAGTAGCTTATCAATGATTCATACGCCGCCGCTGTTCATTGTCTCCAGGCCGACCGTAAATCAAATGCACGGGAATCAAAAAACCGCCGGCAGCGTGCCCGGCGGTTTTGACGTTGACGACAGTGTGAAATTGCTCATGGTGCGAAGGTCGTGACGACTCCGGTTTCTTCGTCGACCAGTGTAACCGGGGACGCGTCATAGCTGATCCGGAGTTCCTTGCCAGCAAGCTTTACCTTTCGGATCAGTATGTGGCTCAGCTGGCCGGTACGGGCTAGATGTACGCCGCCGCACGGAAGTGAGGCAAGTTCGCCAATCTTGATCTCACGGTTTGCATGTGGATCGCCAAGGACGGCAACGAGCATATCGGCGTTGATGGCGGCGGCCAGATCTTTCTGGATAATATTGACGAACTGTTCGATTGGAACCGACAGTGGGCCGGTGAAGACGACGCGCGCTTCGTCCTTCCAGTGGTGACCGCCAGTGGCTTTGAGTGCTGGAAAGCGCTGCTCAACCACGTTCGCAAGAACATGGCCGGCAGTGTGTAATGCGGCGTTGGATCGACGAACGTCGTCATCGACTTTGGCGTCGACGAACTGACCTTGCACAAGGCCGGCCGCAGCCGACTCAAGCGCAATTTCAACGTCGCCGTCCGAGGTCTTGTGCGCGTCGAGTACGCGAAATCCGCCAATCGTTCCGACGTCGGCGCGTTGGCCGCCACCCTGGGGGTGGAAAATACAAGGGTCGGTTCGCACGATGGTTTCACCGTTGGCGGAAGTTGTCGCAGACACTATCAAAACCTTGGAATGAATAGGCGGATTCGGAAGCAAATAAACGAGTGATTTTTTGACGTGCATGTTGGTGTACTCCTTAAGTAACGCACGATGCAGCCGCCCGGTCAAACGATGACCGGGCAGGCTGTATCAGGATAAATCACGAGTGAACAAACAACGGGCGATTATCGCCGGCGTACTGGATGAACGATGACACCGACAGGCGCACCCCTTCGCCCTCGCATGCGGTCACGGCGTGAATACGACGCGCTGAACCAATGAGCAGCCCGCCGAGCGGTGGGTCGATCGTTACTTCTGGCTCGCCAAGCACGTCGCGACAAAGGCCGTAGCTGTCACCGTCGCGCAAACGATCATATTCGGCACGGTCGGTGATTCGGCGATCCCAAATTTGAAGCTTGCCGCCGCCTACGGTTTTCGAGCAGTACACGTTGATAAAAAGTTGATCGAGTGACGCTGAGGTTTCTTCCGCCGGAAAATCGATGTCAGCGCGATCGTCGTGGGGCAACGCGGCACCGCCGCTGCGGAACATACGAGCAAGACCGGCGAAACAAACGCGGCCGTTAACACGCCAAAGGGAAGCCCCATGCGGCCACACCAGATCGAGTTCACGAATCACGCGATCGATTGGATACGCAAATGGCGAAAAGTGATCGGAGATGGCGGCCATCATTTCTGCGGCGCCGTCAAAATACGATTCGCAAAATTCTTGGCCCAAACAGCCGAAAAGCGAGCTACCCAGCGTGCCAATCGCCTCGGCACCGGTGCCAGTTTCGTAGCTGGTCCAACGATCGAATGACAACAGGCGGCGTGTGAAGAGCGCGCAATCAGCGGTGGTGTAATACTGCGGAACGATGAACGCCAGCGCATCACCCGAGGTCACCGCCTGAAGCGCGGCGAGGGAAATACGCGGCACAATAAGGACGCGATCGTGCGTGAGGGCACGATGATCAAGAAAGTTGGACACGACGTAGCCTCCGAAGTTAGGTCGGAGCGCCTTTTCCTTGCACACGAACACATGTTAGTGTAAAATAAGGAACGGAAGTGTTGGCTCCGGCCGACATTTGTTTGTGCCCCGCGGACACTCGTAATGTCCGCGGGGTTTTCATATTTCAGACCAAACCGACACGCTTCACATCAACTAGCCCAATGCTATTGCATTTTCAAAAACCCCCAAGTGTTACCAGTTACAATAACGACTAGGATTGTATGAGTCAAGAAGATTGCCAGAAAAATTTGCCTTTTCAATGATTGTGAGAAACAATAGTTGCATGGCGAACAAACCGACCATTCAGCTTGCGAAAGTTTTCAAAGAGGCTTTGAAGGCGGCTGGCCGGACCCAAATTGGTTTTGCGGATTCAATCCAAGTGGACCGTTCTCAATTTCGCGTTCATCTCAAGCGCAACACATTTTCGATCGAGGAAACCGAGGCGATTGCTGATTTCCTCGAGGTGGGTCGAGAGCGGTTGGCCGAACGATTCGATTTTGCCGTCGCCACGCAACGACAAGAGAGCCGTCGCAGCCCCGCCAAAGTTGCGAAGGAGAACGTTCGGCTCGGCATTGCGCGGAATATCCGGTCCAAGTCTACCGACCTCCAGTCCGGCATTCTTGACCTCTATCGCGCACTGGATGAAGACGATCTTGTGGTGATTTGTTCCGTGAACTTGCTTCCGCTCGAACTGACTCCAGGTGGATGGAACTTGCTTCGCGATGCCTGGATTAGTGCCGTGAAGCGCGGTTGCTGCTTTGTTTACATTCGGCCGGCAGACACCGTACTGGAGAGAATTTCAAATGCCCGCTTGCATGGAGGGATAGACGGTGCCCGAGTCGCTGCAGATCATTTGAAAATGAGACAGTCGCTCATGGCGGTTGACCTTTCGAAAAAGGACATCGATTCCCGTGTCCACCTGATAGCGACCGAGTGGTGCCCGTTCTGGGCATGGAACATGCGATTCGGGTTTTACTCCGTCGTGACATCAGAAGGCAGACGCGAGAGGGAACTTTTCGGGAGATTTCCATTTGGCGGTCCGAGTGCAAATCGAGACTTGCTGCTCTACACGGACATAGCGACGTGCGACAGTTGCATCGACTATCTGGTCCATGAATTTGATCAGAGTGACAAGCTTCGTGCCCTACTCCCCCGTTTGTAATAACTGAAAAAAGTTAACGTGAGGTATCTGTGTTTCTGCTCAGCGTCCACAACGTCTCGAAGTCCTTCCCAAGTCCTGCAGGCCCGTTGCAGGTCGTGAAGGATCTGTCGCTGTCGGTGCGATCGGGGGAGGTGATCAGCCTGTGCGGACCCTCTGGCTCGGGCAAGACGACGATGCTTCGCATGATCGCCGGATTAGAAATGCCGTCGTCCGGCCAGATCAACTACGGCGACTACACGCCGAGTGAGGGTGTGGGGTTCATATTTCAAGACCCAGTGCTATTGCCTTGGCGTACTGCATTCGAAAATGTTCGGCTCGCGCTCGAGCTTGGGCCGAATCAACGGGTGGAAGATATTGGTAGCGCCATTAACGAGTTGTTGACGCAGGTTGGACTTCGAGAATTCGCGCATTACCACCCGAGGGCGTTATCGGGCGGCATGAAGGCTCGCGTCGCGCTAGCGCGGGCGTTGGTGCGCCGTCCACAACTGCTGCTCCTCGATGAACCGTTCGCGTCGGTGGACGAACTTACGCGGTCAACCTTGTATGCCACGTTGGCGTCGCTGGTGGCGAAGTTGAACATCGCGTGCGTGCTGGTGACGCATTCCATCTATGAAGCGGTTCTGCTTTCGGACCGCGTGCTAGCACTGTCGCCACGACCGGCATCTGTGCTTCAAGAATACAATGTTGAGATTGGTCTGCAGGATCGCCTTAGCGACCCTGATAACCAGAAACTCGGCGATATCCGGCGACAGGTTCGCGCGGTCTTAGCGACCGTGCAAGTGGGTGGCAGCACCGCCTCACGAGAGGAAGGGGTAGCAACATGGGGCGCATAGTCTTTAAGTTTGTCGCTACCATACTTGGACTCCTGATCATGTGGGAACTTCTCTGTTGGTTGATCGGCGTGCGTTCCTACCTGTTGCCTCCACCGTCGATGGTTTTTCGCAGCGGATGGGAATACCGACAAGCCCTATCCACTGACTTTCTCTATACGCTGGTGGAGTCGGTCTGCGGATTCGTTCTGGCGCTTTTCATCGGGCTACTGTTGGCATCATTGACGTTCATCATAAATTCGACTCGCCGGCCTATAATCGTGGTCGCGGTTTCGCTCAAGTCGGTTCCCATCGTGATCTGCGCGCCTATCTTTCTCCTGTGGTTTGGATATGGAATGACTGCCAAGCTGCTGCTTGCGGCGGTTGTGGCGCTGTTTCCCATCCTGGTCGCGGGAGTTGAGGGGATTTCCAGTGCAAGTCAGGCCGAACACGATCTGTTTCGCGCATTCGGGGCAACGCGTTGGCAACTGTTCCGCAAGTTGATCGTTCCCCGGAGTGTACCGATGTTGATCGCGGGCATGCGCATTTCCGCCCCCAGTGCGGTGCTTGGAAGCTTGATCGCAGAGACGGCCGGCGCAAGGCACGGCCTTGGGGTGACGATGACGATCGCGTCGGCGAATCTCAACTCGGGCCTGGTGTTTGCCGCCGCGATGCTTGCCGCGGCGCTTGGTCTGCTGGCGTTTACGTCGGTTGCGGGCATCGAGTGGTGTCTTCGAAAATACACGTCTTAGTTTAAGAAGGAGTTCGTATGTCCAAGAAAAAGGTCACCATCGTTGTCACCGTTGTTGCGGTGACGGTTATTGCAATCGCTGCTGCGCTCCTGCCGAAACCCGGTAGATTGGGGCCCGAGACCCGAGCACCGGCCACCCAGCCGCAACCTGAAAAGCTGACGTTCCGGTTGAAGTGGTTTATCTACAGTTCGTTTGCTCATCACTTGATTGCGCAAGAGAAAGGGCTCTATGCACGTGAGAATCTGAACATTGATATCCGGCCCGGCGGTGCTAATGTCGATCCGATCAAGTCCGTCATTGCCGGCGAAGACGACATCGGGCTTGCCAGCTATGCGCAGATCCTATTGGCCCGTGAGAAGGGAATCCCGATCATCGCGATTGCGGAGGAATATGTGAAATCGGGCGTTGTGGCTTATTCGCTTCAAGAGTCTGGAATTAAGGAGCCGAAAGACTTTGTGGGAAAGAAAGTAGGTCTTATTCCCGCTTCAGACACCGGCACCGTCTACGAAGCGCTGATGGCCAAGCAGGGCATCGATCGAAAGGGAATTACCGAAGTGACCATCGGCTTTGATCTGACGCCCCTTTTGACTGGAGCAATTGACGTGTCCACTGTTGGATATGTGTCGAATCAGCCGATTGCCGTCGCACAGAAGGGCCATGCTGTGAACATTATCGACCCGTGGAATTATGGTATTCGCCCGGGTGGCAACGTGGTGTTTACTACCGAACAGAAGCTTCGCGAAAAACGCCCGCAACTGAAAGCATTTTTGCGTGCGATGCTTGAGGCGATCAGTGAATCGCAGAAAATGCAGGACGCTGAGGTTGTTGACATCGTACTTAAGCTCAATCCGAATCTGAACCGCCAAACTGAGCTTGAAGTCTGGCGAGTCACGAAAGAACAATTATTATCGCACGAACCGGGAAAATCAGGCCTAATGCCCGAAGGAACCTGGAAGCACACAGCCGAGATCTTCAGCGCATCGGGCGTATTGAAGCGCGTGCCGGATATCGAATCGTGCTATACGAACGACCTCGTCCGCGAAATTCATGCCGAGCGATCGGCAGGAAAATAATGCGACAGAACATTTTTGATAATCCGAGCTTCCTGAAGGCGTATCTGGCGTATCGGTCGCGGGGAGACTGCCCGACTGAAAAGCTCGCATGGCCGGCTCTGCAGAGAATGCTGCCGCCATTGCAGGGACTACATCTGCTCGACATTGGCAGCGGCATGGGTGAATTCTGCCTCGCTGCCAGTAAGGCTGGCGCGCTCAGCGTGACGGGTATCGATATTTCCGCTCAGATGTGTGCATTAGCGCAAAAGAATACGAACGCCGTCCAGAACATCCGATTGATTAATTTGCCTGTCGAAGATTTCGAAACACGCCAGCAGACCTATGATCTAGTGGTGAGTTCGTTGTCTCTCCACTACGTCGAATCCTTCGCCAATGTTGTAAAGCGAATCGCGAGTTGGCTGCGGCCCGGCGGGCAGCTGATCATGTCAATCAATCATCCATTCTACACAGCCAACCTTGGTGCCGATGGCACCTCCGCCATCGTAGATTACCACTTAGACGGTCCACGTCCGCACAAGTGGTTTGTAGATGGTGTTGTGAAATACCATCGCACATTTGAAACAAACATACGAGTGTTTCAACACGCAGAACTTCAGCTTGCGGATCTTTCGGAGGTGTCTGCAAACAGCTCATGGAAGGAAGAACAGATCGGCCAATTGATGCCGCTGTTCGTGTTCTTTAAGTGCCTGAAAATCGCCGGGTCATCTCAGAGCTGGCGTTGACCGGAATGGGAAGGCGCTAAAGGACTTTCTTGGAGATGTTGTGAACCAGATTATCCTGAACGCGGAGCGAGCCACAGCCAGCTCGGTCGCGCCGTTCGGATGTCTGGTCGATCAGATCGTTTCAGATGCGCGGCTTCCCATACCGTTCTACCCGCACGTCGACGAAGGCATCAACCTGCCGTTCGAGCACACGGGACGGGCGGTCATTCGGACGGCGCGAGTCTTTCCCACGAACATGCCGGTCCGGTGGCTGGAGCGGCATCTGAACCTCACTCAGTTCTTCCTCGGTTTGGGCAGTGCCGATTTTGCTCTCGTGCTGGCCAAGCCAGATTGCCATCCGCCAGACGGAATCAATCGTACTCCGGACCTATCAAGCCTGCGTTGCTTTGTCTTCAACGGCGGCACAGGCATCGTCTTATCGAAAGGGATCTGGCACGACTTTCCGATCGCGATCCATGAGCCTGTGACTTGCCTGATCGCCAACTCCTTCGAAGTCATTCAGGCGTTAATCCAGATCGGCAAGCCTGCAGAAATGGATCAAGGCGATGTGTTCAAAATCAATCTGCCCACACGTCTAGGTTGTGAAATCATCGTTAGGAGTGAAAATGACTGATGCCGAAATCATGGGGCGGATCATTGATGCCGCGAGCAAGAACACAAAAGAAGGAGGGCGTCCATTCGCGGCTGCAGTTGTCCACGGCGGATCCATTATCGCAGAAGGCGTTAATACAGTTCACGTCACGCATGATCCATCAAGCCATGCTGAGATTGAAGCAATACGAGCAGCAAGTCGTTTTCTTCGATCACCCGATCTTTCTGCATGCCGACTGTATGTTTTGGCAGTTCCTTGCCTCATGTGCGCTACTTGCATTGTCTTGAGCAAGGTCAAAAAAGTTGTCTACGCTGTTGGGTTGGTGGAGAAGGACAAAGCGCTTTCTGAATCGGTTTCAACTCAGAGATCGACGGTCGAATATTGCCAATTAGACAACTTTGCCGCCGCCGGGGTTGACGTGTTAGCAGCCTGGACTAAACGGCAGACCGCTAGATAAAGAAGTAGGTGTTGCGTGATTTGTACGATGGCGCAACGACTTTGATTGTGTGACAGTTGGAGGTCGAAGTAAGCCGAGGTTCCGGCGCCTGTAATCGTGCTTTTCGAACTGCTGCCTAATCGATTTTCAACCGAAAGGTGTCGAGGTGTGACTAAAAACTGGGGACAGCCGCGGCAAGCTAAACGGCTTATCTAGATCGGTCGGTCGATGAATACGATGCCGTCGCCGAGTTGTCGCCACTTGCACTCGGCTTCCCGCGCCAGAAACTGAAACGGCGTGAAAGCAAACTTTCTTGCCTGTAAGGTACTGAATGGCGCGGTTCGGCCACCACGTCCGGACAAACGCGAGGCTTACTTCACCTTCCAGAATTCGCAGGAAAAAAGGTGAAATAAACCCATATGTTTGATAGCGAGGATCGCTCCGCCAAGCAGATCAGGCTGACCGACCGACCTGTTCTCGCTCGGCAGCTGACTTGCTCGCGGACGATATGAAATCCGGAGTATAATACTTCATCCGCAATTGCTTCTGACGTCCGGCCGAGCCACCGAATATCCCGGCGACTCCTAAAAATGGTTTGTCGCTGATGTGCACGGGGTTGTGTCTTTCGACGACGCAGACGACATCGACGTGCCGGAACGGTGGCTCCGCCGGGGGCCATGGATGATTTTATTCAAATGGGGGAGCGGGATATCTGGGGCGGCCAACGACGGCCGTTCGGGCTTTCGCTTGCTTCGCGACAGCAGCATCTTCATGTGATCGGCGGCAGCGGAACCGGCAAGAGTACGCTGTTATTGTCGATGTTCGAGCAGGATGTTCGATTGGGCCGCGGATGCAGCATCATCGATCCGCACGGAGACTTGGCCAGCCGTGCATTGTCGCTCGTGCCGCGTGAGCGCGTGAATGATGTCGTCTATTTCGCGCCGGCCGATTTGGAGCATCCGATCGGCTTCAACCTGCTCGCCAACGTGCCCGCCGATCGGCGGCATCTGGTAACTGATGCGATTGTGAGCGCATTTCAATCGATCTGGCGGGATTCGTGGGGGCCAAGACTTCAGTACATTTTATCCAACGCAATCGCCGCGTTAACAGAATGTGAGAATGTGACGCTGTTAAGCGTTCAGCGGATGCTCGTGGACGGTCGTTACCGCGATTGGGTCACGCGGCAGGTAACCGATCCGATCGTGCGGCGGTACTGGCTGATCGAATTTGCGACGATGGACAGCCGGTTGCGCAGTGAAGCGATCAGCCCGATCCTTAACAAAGTCGGCAGCCTGCTTTTGTCCGGCCCGCTCAGGAATGTGCTCGGCCAAGTGAGCACCCGCCTGGACATTCCATTCATAATGGATCGCAACAAAATCCTCGTCGCCGACATTTCCAAGGGCCGATTGGGCGAAGCCGCCAGTGGCCTGATCGGCGCATTGCTGGTCTCGTCGTTCTATACCGCGTCGCTGTGGCGGGCCGATCAACCGGAAGCCGACCGTGCTCCCCACGCACTTCTCGTGGATGAATTTCAGAACTTCGCCGGCACCAACTTCGCCGACATTCTTTCTGAATCGCGTAAGTTCAAACTTTCGATTGCATTGTTTCACCAACACCTTGAGCAAATTGCTCCGGAAGTCCGCGACGCGGTCGCCGCTAACGCCGCAAACACCATCGCGTTTCGCACGAGTGAGAAGAATGCTGAAACACTATCCCGTCAGTGCGGCGGTTTCTATCCGCCTTCGACATTTAGCGGGTTGCCGAACCACACGGTTGTGGCTCGACTGCTCGACGGCGGGGAACACCTCGATCCGTTCATCGGTCACACGTTGCCTCCGCCAGTCGGTGCCGATCGGGTGAAAGAACGCATCATTCGATACTGCCGGCAGCGCTATTCAACGCCGCGAGCCGGCGTCGAAGATCGATTGCGGCAGTGGATGGCCTGAAACGCGGCTTCGGTAACACCGGCAAGCCACCAACAATCCCAAACTATCCACTGTGGATAACCGCGCCTAGGCGACTGTACAAACCCGCCCGATCCGTGCTTGGATGAAGGCAGAATCCCACCGTTCCTTTGTTAATCGATCATCAACTGTTTTTACGTCCCGCCTGATCGGGACAGGAGGTTGTCTATGTCCGCTCATCCCACCGCCCGTCCGCCGCCGGACTGGTCGCAACTGTTGATTGATGCCGTGGCCAGGCCCGGCGTCATCTCATCGGCATACTCCCGTTTCTGGCACTATTCGGTCGGCAATCAGTTGTTGGCGATGTTCGAGTGCCTGTTTCGACAGATTCCGCCTGGGCCGATCCACACCTACAAGGGTTGGCACAAGCTCGGTCGGCAGGTGAAGAAAGGGGAGAAGGCGATCTCGCTGCGCATGCCGGTGCAGGTGCGTCGCAAGAAAAGCGAGCCGCCGACCAATGACGACGGTGATCCGATGGTCGGTGATGGCGCAGAGCGCAACGCCGGTCGTGCCACCCGCACGGTGTTCGCCTTCAAACCTCATTGGTTTGTGTTGTCACAGACTGAAGGGGAAGACGTCCCGCCAACGGAGTTGCCGGATTGGGGTGAACAGCGGGCGTTGGAGCGACTGAACATTCAGCGTGTTCCATTCGACAACCCCAACGGCAACGTGCAAGGTGTCGCGGCCGAACGCACGGTGGCGGTGTCGCCGATCGCGGTGCTGCCGCACAAGACGTTGTTCCACGAACTGGCGCATGTCGTTCTCGGCCACACCGCGGAGCTTCGCCGGATGGATGATCACGAGCGGACGCCGGTCAACCTTCGCGAAGTCGAAGCCGAGTCGGTGGCGTTGATCTGCTGCGAGTCGCTGGGATTGCCCGGCGATGATTGCTGCCGCGGTTACATTCAAAGTTGGCTAAGCCGAGGCAGCGACGGTGCAATCCCGTCCCGCTCGGCCCAGCGCATCTTCCGGGCCGCCGATGAGATTCTAAAAGCCGGCTACCCGTACGAATGTTTGGGCCAGTTCCTTCGCTCGCCCGAACCCGAACCCGTCTAGTTCCTTCCCAACCCGTTCACTGCGCAAATTGGATTCTCCGCATTCGTCGATCGCTTGATCGACCGGAAATTCGCTGCGCGCTGAATCCGTCGAAATAAGGAGTTTGATCATGGCCTCTGCAAGTTCCAACACGAAACCGCCCCGCGCCACGTCGGCACCGTCGTCCATGTCGGGCAACGCCGCCGCCGGTGCGGGTGCCAAAAGTGTTCCCGTTCACACCGTCCGCCACCGCCGACTTAAAGCGGCGATCTGGCAGAACCGGGTGGACTCTGGGATTTTCCACAACGTGACCGTCACCCGCAGTTACAAGGTGAACGACGAATGGCACGAAACGTCCAGCTTCGGATACGACGATCTGCCGATCGTCGCCAAGCTGCTGCTGGACTGCCACACATTCATCACCAACCTCCGTGCCCGCGACAGTGAGAACGGCCGGGGTTGATCGAATCGTTGGCGGTGTTTTCCGCCGAGAGCCAAGCTTCAATGCTTGGCTCTTTTGTATGTCCTGGTGACACGAGTTACGACCAAACCGTCGAACGGAAGCCGTTGCAATTTAATGGGTCATACCGGAATGCCATCCGCTTAGTCCATAAGTCCGCGCTACCGCGCGCTTTATGAATCGTAGCGCGAAACGCGGCCTCCTGTCAGAATGGTGGTGTGTTTGTCACCAACCAACAGGAGGCCACGGATGGCCATTGTCGCTCGAACCCTTGCGGGGATCAAATCTGATCCCTTGTTGTTGATCGGCGGAGCCGATCGCATCAACACACTTTTCACTCAGGCCGAGCACGTCTGGCGCGATCGGCTGCTCGATCCGGCCACGATCCTCAAGCTGTTCATCTTACAGGTGCTGCACGGCAACACGGCCATCACGCATCTGCGACACTTGTGCCAGACGGCGGTCTGCCCGTCGAGTTATTGTGACGCGCGGGCGCGATTGCCCCTGCTGGCGATGGCATCGGTGATCGAGACGCTGTGTCGTGATTGTATCGAATGCACGCGCAGCACCGCCGCGACGTGGCTCGGGCGGCGCGTGTTGATCGCCGATGCCACCAACTGCTCTACGCCCGACACGCCGGCGATGCAGCGGCTCTGGCCGCAACCCGATGCGCAGCATCCCGGCATCGGCTTTCCGATGATCAAGCTGCTGGCACTGGTCGATCTGGCCACGGGCCTTATCGTGCAGTTGTCGATGTTCTGCCTGAACGTCCACGAAATGAGCCAGGCCGCCGCGATGTCGTCTATGCTCCGGCCCGGCGACGTGCTGCTGGGCGACCGCGGGTTCTGCTCGTTCGCGCATCTGGCCATGCTGGCATTGAAGAAACTCGACGCGGTGTTGCGTGTTCATCAGAAGCATCTGGTCGACTTCACCCCGAATCGTGCGCACCAGCGACGCGGCAAAAAGCGTAAACGCGGCATGCCGACGTCGCGCTTCGTGCGGCGGCTGGGCGCCGATGATCAACTCGTCGAATGGGTCAAGCCGCCAAAGCCGCCCGTGTGGATGACACAGCAGCAGTACGATGATCTGCCTGCGACGATGAGCTTACGAGAACTTCGTTACTGCATCACGGTTCCCGGCCGGCGGACACGCGTCGTGACGATCGTGACGACGTTGCTGGACCCGATGCGTTTTCCGAAGCGCCAGATCGCCCAGCTCTACGGCCAGCGGTGGGAGATCGAAACCAACTTCCGCCATCTCAAACAGACAATGAAAATGGATCAACTCAAATGCAAAACCCCGGACGGCGTGATGAAAGAACTGCTGGTGTTCACGCTGGTGTATAATCTGGTGCGAACCGCGATGTGCGCCGCGGCAGGAAACGTCGTCGATCCGAACCGCGTGAGTTTCATTGATGCCGCGCGTTGGCTGATGAGCGTCAATGCGGTCAAGTCGGCGCCGGGCGACGGCTGCTTGCGGACCGACCTGATCATCAACCCACCCCGCCCCGGCCGCTGGAACCCACGCGTCCTGAAACGACGAATCAAACCGTACGACTTGATGACAAAACGGCGATCTCAGTACATGCAACCAACAGCAAACACAGAGGATATGCACTAAACGGATGGCATTCGGGTCATACCGCGTATGCTCTCGGTGCGACATACAATCGCACTTTTTTGTAGAAAATCAGGGTACCCGGCGAGCACGCGAAACTACCGGCCTGTGCCACGGCCGGAGTGCCGCAGCCAGCTCAAACATCCACGCAGGCAACTCCCCTCGCGGCACCGCGATATTGTGGGCGGTAATTTTCGCTCGCCCGCTTACGGGAGAGGGCAGGTGGGGGCTCGTCGCTCTGGCTTTGGCCGCGTAGCTATAGAACTGCTGGCCGATAATCCTCGTCGGGCGGATGCGGTAATCGATATTCTTTGTGCCGCGAAAGGATCCGCTCGGCGTAGGCTGGCGGATGGAGCGGGCACGCATCAGAAGCGCTATCGGCGCTTCCGGTGGCCTACTTGCCTTTTCCCTTGTTCGGCGATTGGTTCGTCGGCTTCAACGAGATGTTGTTGTCGGACGCGATATTGCGCACCGATCCCTCGGTTCGACCGATCATCCCGCCGATCACCCGAGTCGGCGTGTTCTCCTTCGCCAACTCCTTGACCTGCCGCACGATCGCCGGCGTAACCGGCTTCCCGCTGTTCTTGTTCCCTTGCCACTTCGCCATGTCAGAGCTCCATTTCTCCGGCAAACATTTATTCTGGCTTACGCCACAATCAATACTTCTCCCGAATCTTCACCGCCTCGTCAAACCAAGCCGCTAAATTTTCAGCGATGTAACCGTAAACCTGCTTGCTGTCGTAGTAGGGCGGGTTGTAAGTCTTGACGATGGTCGTCATTTCGGTATCGCCCACCTTGAACCCTTGGAAGGGGTTGTTTCCTTGGCTTGACGTATTGGCGCTCAGGTCCTTCAACCCGTGGATGTAGACGCCGACCAATCCCTTCTTTTCGTTCCACGCTTTCTTGATCTCGTAGTTGATCCATTTACGGCCCGCCGTGCCCGCACCGATCAGCACGACGGCGCAGGACTTCCCGTAGAGCTGGTCGTCGATCCACTTTTGAATCGCAGCGTCGCCGGCGCGCGTAACGGATTCCCAATCGTTATCCGATGCGGGCTTGTTTCCTTCGACGGTTCCGATGTTCCGCACTTGGGCAGCCCGTGAGCAGTCGGGTTTGTAATGGAAGCTGTAGAATGCGCGGCGGGCCATTTGGATTCCTTCAAAGTTCAACAGGTTTACCCTTGTGACGGTTGTTCGGCAAGAGTAAGAAATTTGCCATTTCGCTCAGAACGTCGTGCAATTGCTGAAAATGACCTCCCGGAGCGTCGGTAAATGGAAAAACCGGACATCAATTCACAGGCCGTCGGCGCGCAGCTTGCCATCTATCAGGGCATCATAACTCGGATGGCCAACAACGCCGCCTCCTGCAAGACATTGGCGATCACGATCGTCTCGGCGATTCTGGTCGTTCTCGCCGACAAGGACAAGCCTCAGTACGCCTACATTGCAGCCGTTCCGGTGGTCCTTTTTTTCCTGCTCGATGGTTACTACCTGCACCTCGAACGCTGCTTCATCGGGTCGTACAACAAGTTTCTCCGACACGTCCATGAGGGAACGGCGACTGAACAGGAGTTGTTTCGCATCGCTCCGCCGCGAGGTCTTGGTACGCTCTGTAAGGGCGTCGGCGTCAGCATCTTTTCGGTGTCCGTGTGGCCGTTATATCTGACACTTGCAGCACTGACCCTGCTGATGCGTTTCCTGCTGTTCAAAGGGCCGTGAAGTCGGTCGTAGCCGTCGCGGTTCAATCCTCTTGAGCCGCGGGCGCAACTTGCCAAATGCTTGCGTGCTGTCGCGAGCTCCCCGGGATCTGGCGAAATCCTGCGAGGATTTGCGTATATGGAGCGGGGAACTTGCTTAGTAGAACGTCGCACTCGCGAAAAGCTCTTCGAATTAACCGAAAAATCCCGCGCATGAAGCTATAAATCCACATCGATCCAAAACGCCAGCGGCGTGGCTAGGAAGAAGTTGCCGACAATTCCGATAACAATGCCACGCGGCTTCTCAAAGCGCACTAACCAGCCGGGAGGTTTGGCGTTGGCCAGTCCCATCCCGATCAATCCGACCCAAATCAGCAATTGCAGCAGGCTGAGCGCACTGAGCCCAACACGATAATGCTTATGAAGGACTATAAGTCCTCTTATGCCGACGATGCCGAAGGGGATAGCTAACGGAAGGATCGAAAGCAATCCCGCGGGCCACAGGGGCCAGGGATGAGTGAAGTCCGGTTCTGCGCCGAACACCGACGTCAACACTTGATAGGAGAGGGGTGCTAGCAGAAATGCCGAGATCGGGAGTATACCGGCTGAAACGAGCATCCGTCCTTCCTGCACTGGCCAGTACCTGAGTAGGTACCCCAGCTTGGGCCCGGGTTCGAATCTCGTCGAGACCGATCAAGGCGACGGTGAAAGTTCTCGCCATCACGCAGATCACGGTGAGATTGATAACTCCTTCGATGAACTGCACCGTGAGCATGATGCCGTCGCGTTGGTCCGGCCCGTTCCCGAGCGTAAAGAACAACGCTTCCTTCTTCAGAAACGTAATGATCAGGTACACACCTGCAAGGCCGCCCAGTACATTCCAGCCCCACAATCGGAACCGCTTGACGGCACTTGGATTGGCCCAGAGTTCTGGTTGGGCACCAATTTTCTGAATTCCATGCACGACGAGCAGCGCGGCTAACGCGCTTGCGAACATCGCCCAAAGACTCGGATCGTCGAGCCTGCGCGACAACAATTCGGAGATCGGCGCGCCCGCCGAGGATCCACGAACTCGCTTTTCCGCTCCAATCTGGACGTATTTCAGCGCGAGAAGTGCGAACGGCGTAAGCAAGATAAACAGCGACCACAGTCGCATAGTCAGCATTTGGGGCATGTCGTGTCCTTTCAGATGCGAAGCGTATACGCTACTTTCGCACGGCGGGTTTGGGAGCCTCGCGGCGTAAATCCTTAACGTCGAGATTACGAATCGTTTTCGACATTTCCGCACGCAACTTTTCATCCTCCAGCACCAAGGCGAAGTGATAGGCTGCCAAGCGCGCATTCCACATCTCCGCTCGGATGTTCGGCGGCATGTCCTTGACCTCGGCGAGCGCGTTCAAGAAATCGACTGCTGCGGTGATACGGCTCATTTGCGGCGGATGCGTCCGTTGTCCAGGCAGTGGATCAACTCCCTCGACGCACACAGTCCATGCGACAAAGACATACGTCATCGGCAGTGCTGTGTAACCCATTCGATAGAGCAGGCGAAAAGCGTACTGGTCGGCCTCAACCTCCCGCAAGCGGCTCATCGCGAGCTGGAATGGATCCCGTTCGCCCGGATCGCAGCCGGGATGACCCAAGACGACGTGACCGACTTCGTGTGCGACCACGAAGAAAAGGCACTCAAGATAACTGTTGATCGCTCGCTCGCGTACGCGATCCGGGACATCCTGATGTTTCCAGCCAAGCGCCTCCGTCGGAGTTCGAAGTTCTGCGAATCCTGGGTTTGTGGCCAAGTATGCGCAATACAACTGAAAGAACGGATCGCGAGGATTCTTTGAAAGCAAATACTCCTCGCTTATGCACATGGCTTCGCATACGGCATACAAGGTCCTAGCACCGCCAAGCGTTACTGTGACTTTCGCGGGCACCTTGCCGATTTTCCCGTGGGCGAAGAAACCAAACGGAGTATCATCGTCAGGGTTGAAGAAAAATGCGTCGTTGGGAACAAAGGCTCTATCAGATTCCGCAAGATGATCAAACACGACTTCCCAAGCATGTTCGGCGGCAACCTTTGCCGCTTTTGACTCATCTGCTCGCCACTGGGCGAGCAATTGATACATTGCAGTTTCAGAGGGTTGGGTCGTCGCCTTTGTTAGCGGGGTTGTTTTTGTCGCGTCGGATCGTCTAGTTTCAAGTTTTACCGGCGGACCAACCTCGCGGACCGTGGCCGCACAACCTGCGATGAAAATTACAGTCGTGAATATGAGATGCAGCGGAGGCATCTCACGGCTTCTCCGGGTATCGTGACTTGATGGTTTGTAAGGTCAAAGCGCTAAAAGGAACCATTTTACCGTCTTCAATCACGGCCCGCGCATCCCTCACGGCCTGATCCACAAGCTTGTTGTGCAGTCCAATCAAGCCGTCCAAGACGACCTTAACGCCACTGGCGATCGCAGCTGCCGTGACAGGGTCCGGCACCGGCACCACGCCACTTCCCATTAGTTTTGGCCCGTCTTCCAGAAATTTTTTCAAGGAAGCACTCGCGTCGTGTTGTTCGAACTTCGCTTTCGGCACATCGATTCTCTTGGTGAGCCGGAGATTCGAAACGACCGGGTCGAGAAATCCGTTCACGTCGCCAGCAGCCTCGTCGTACATCGTTTCCGCCAATTTGTGTTCGGCACTCTGCGTGGACGGAAAGCGAGTCTTGAGCTTATATGCCAATACCTCGGCCTTTGCCTTCTTTGCCAGGCACGCGTCGATCCCATCAGTGTTGACAACTTTTACGCACCCGACCGCAAGAAGAGCGAGGCAGCTTAAAGCGGCGGGAAGGTAGGTGACACGCATTGGCTAGGCTCCTAAATTTTGAGATATCTGGGAACGCTGACAACTTATCGACAAGCTTTTTTCCCATCGGAATCTCGTACTTTTCCTGCGACTGAAACAAGCAACGCTTACGCGAGTGGCGACTCGCAACTCGATTAACTAGAGCCGACTGAACCTCGGCAACAATATTCTAGTTCACTCATTTCACGACTTTGTTATGATAGACGATGCCATTTCCAACAGCAAAACAAAAGCAACGTTCACACATAGCAACGATCATGGCAAATTTTACTTCCATCGCCCGACGATCTGGCTTGGCTCGATGCAGTCCTTCAGGGCGGCAGTAGGCATCCGGCTATTTTGCAGTTGACGCCCGCCGATGAGGCGTGGTTCATGTCGTTGGAGTTAAAGGGGTTTACGGTTGCACACGCCAAGATCATTGTTGAACTGCGCTGAAGACGATCGACCGCGACAGCGTGAACGCTCGGGGTCATAGGTGCAATGGTCGGCAGCGGACGACGCGGAACAGGAAACTTTTGAGGAAGATCTCCAACGTACATCTGCCAGTTGTCGGTTGGCGATCACTTGCGCCGACGCCTGACCTGTGGCACTCTAAACGCGGAGTGTTCTCCACAACTATCCCGCGCTCACGTTCGTGAGAATTCCGCTGCGATCACGTTGATCGCCAGCTGGTAGCGGTAATCCGATTTCATTTTAAGGAGCAGTCATGGAAACCATGAAGTTTCCGTTGGGGCGGTGCGTCATCACGGCCAACGCCGGTCGCACGCTTGATCCCGACGACGTAAAGACGTCGATGGATCGCCACGTCAAAGGCGACTGGGGCGAATTGTGCGATGAAGACCGGGCGAGCAATGAAATCGCCCTGACTCAAGGCTCGCGATTGTTCAGCCGTTACACCGACCGCGGTCAATGCACATTTTACATCATCACTGAACACGACCGATCGGTGACCACCGTTCTACTGCCGGACGACTACTGATGACCAGTTTGGAAAGAGTGGCATTGCTGCCGAATGGGATTCGATTGCCACGAAGGAAATGAGGCTTACCACCTCGTAGATCGTGCAACACATTCATCGAGCCGGGGGTGTTCTCCGGCTCTTTTCCATTCGCGATAACTCAAAAGGAGGCCGTCATGGCTCAATGGATCGACTTCCGCGCCCTGCGCGCACAACTCAAAATCGCCGACGTGCTGGCGCACCACGGCGTAGTGATGAAAGTCAAAGGCGATCAGTCCAGCGGGTTCTGCCCGCTGCCGGGGCACGAAGACCGCAAGTCGCCTTCGTTCTCGGCGCATTACCGCAAGAATTGTTTCCACTGTTTCGGCTGCGGCGCTAAAGGCAACGCGGTCGATCTGGAAATCCTTCTCATGGGACTCGATCCCGCCGATCCGAAATCCGCCCGCGCCGCAGGACTAAAATTGGCCGAGCGGTTCGGGTTGAATGTGACCGGCGAAAAGCGAACGGGTGAGGAAGTAAAACGGGACGGCAAGCGGTATGCCAAGCGACCCGGCAATGAATCGGTGACCGCCGGGCAGCCGCCAAAATCGATCGCTGTAACGGTTGATCCGATTATTGAGCCGGACGATGAAGCGGTGTCGATGGCTGCGCAAGTGAACCCGCCGCTGGGATTCACTTTGCAAAACCTCGATCCGAGTCATGCGTACCTGCTCGGCCGCGGTTTGAACGCGGAGACGATCGAACACTTTGGCCTCGGATTTTGCGGCAAGGGGATGCTGAAGGATCGCATCGCTATTCCGTTGCACAATGAAGCGGGCGATTTGATCGGCTACGCCGGTCGCGCCGTCGATGATGCCAGTATCACTGCCGACAACCCGCGTTATCTGCTTCCGGGGCGACGCGAACGCGACGGAAAGTTGATCGAGTTCCGGAAATCGCGCGTGTTGTACAACGCACACCGAATCGAAGACTTGGTCGATTCGCTAGTTGTCGTCGAAGGGTTTGCGTCCGTGTGGTGGCTGTGGCAACACGGCATCCAGAACGTCGTCGCATTGATCGGGTCATCGGCTTCGGAGTGGCAGATCGCCGCAATCTGCAAACTCGTGACCGAACGAGCCAGACTGTTTGTTCTTCCCGACGGCGACGCTGCCGGTGTGCAACTCGCGCACACGCTGATCCCGCACCTCGCAGCCCGGCGCTGGTGTACCTGGGTCAAACTGCTGGCCGATGAACAGCCGACCGACTTGGACGGGGAGATGCTTGCAGCACTGCTGTCGTCCTGAATGCCAACGTTGAAGCATTATAGAATTTTGAATAATTCGAACGGACCGTAGCACGATGTGCTGCGGTCTTTTTACACAATTGCTTTAACTACGCCACGAGACGACCAACCGTTGACGCTACTCAATCACCGGCAAAAGCGGCTGTAAAATGAGCGTGGCGACAATCGCGGCCACGGCACGGGCCGTCTGCGGGTCGAGCGACGGATCGGGAACCGGAACGTATTCCATAAAACGTGTGAGCTTAGATGATAAGAAATTGATTTTATCATGGGTCAGTAGTGACCACTGCCTTGACAAACGTAGCCTGCGATAGTGAATAGCGCTAACCAGTTCAGCCCCAGGAGCGGCATCAGCTTCACCGCCGCGATGAACTGCTCTCACACACCTACGGGACAGGCAGTAAGAGATTGACGAGGCATTGTTACACGCAGTCGACCATCCTTGACTTCACCCCAACACGCCCGCGCATCGAATCTGCCCGGCGACGCTGTAGAATCTCGGCATGCCCATATTACTCGTGCAGCTCAGCGATCTCCACGCGACGGACGGATCTGAACCGATCTTCAAGCGATGGGACGCGGTATTGAAGACTGTTCAAGCGGAGCTTGACGACACCATCGAAGCGTGCGTAATCGTTTTCGGAGGTGACGCGGCGTTTGGCGGCAAGGAGGATCAATTCAGCTTGGCTTCGGGACTACTAACCGGCCTCAAAACGCACCTCACGTTTGTAAAGCCAGATTTACCCGTACACATTCTTGTTGTCCCGGGCAATCATGACTGCGACCTTACGTCAGAGGATTTGGAAGCAAGAATCACATTGCGCGCCAAAACGTCGAACCAAATGCCAGCCTCTTCGACAGCGCGTTTCCTACTCGGAGCACAACGAGACTTTTTTGAGTTCTCAAAATTGGTGAATCCGGACGGCGCGGCGTTCTCACTCGAAAACCCTTTCTATCGGCACTTCGATCTTGTGCTGAAGCGTACAACGGTTCGATTCCATCTGCTTAACTCATCGTGGACATCGATAATTCACGAGAACGATGATCTTCGGTTTCCACTGGAAGCATTTACACCGCCTGCGACCGACGCCCATTTCGCGGTCGGCGTCATCCATCATCCGCCCCACTGGTTCCTTATGCCGAGCGTTCGGCGCGAACTGAGGGACCTGCTTGAAACAAATTGCGATCTCCTGCTCACCGGACATGAACACGAGAACGAATCGAGCCGGCGGTTGGTGAAGGAAGGCGGTGAAATCGCATATCTTGAGGGAGGAGTGTTGAGCGACACGCCGACCTCAGATTTGTGCTTGTTCAACACAGTTCGCCTTGATTTTGAGAGTCAAACACAACTGGTTAAGCGGCATGCATGGGATACAGACCACTTTGAGCTCGACGCTATCGCAAACCCGTCGCCCCTTGACGTGAATCGATTCCGCATCGACCGGAAGTTCCGGTTGCGGGCACAGTTCGAAGAGTGGCTCGACGAACTCGAAGATCCACTTACTCATCCTCGGCAGGAAGACCTCCGGCTTTCACACCTCTTCTCGTACCCTGATCTGCGACGCATCACTCAGGTCGCGGATGGCGGCGAGTCGAAGCCCTCGGAAGTCATTGACAGAATAAAAAGCGGAGACGTATTTGGCGAATTGAGCCAAGCGAGCCGGGCGCTTGTCGGAGGCGGTGATCGGGCTGGGAAGACTAGTTTACTCAAACGGCTTTTTGCGGATTTGCATCGGTTGGGGCGCGTTCCGCTCTTCCTCAGAGGAACAGAGCTCCCGAAGTCTGGGAACACTGAACACCTTCGCAAGCAAATCATGCACGCGGTCGAGCAACAGTATCAATACCTAACCCCGGCCGCGTTTGAGCAAGTGGGCACCGACCTGAAGGTTTTGCTCGTCGACGATTTTCACGATGCCCCATCCGACGCTGGCGCGCGACGCAAGATTCTCGACGCGATCGGTGGTAGGTTCAAGGATATCGCATTGACAGCAAGCGACGACCTGTTCATCGAGCTTCTCAACCGTCGAACTGGCGAGGATATTTCTCAGCTGATTGCCTACCAACGGTATGAAATCGGCGATTTTGGACGGCAACGACTCGAAGAACTCGCACTTCGCTGGACCTCGATCGGGCGCGGCGAGAGAGACCCCGCCGAGTTACGATCTGTGGCGCTCGATTTGTGCGACAAAGTCCAATCGCTGTTGACAACGGCAGGACTTCCGCACACCCCGTGGCTGCTGGTCGTGATTCTTGAGCATGACGAGTCTCCCGACGCGACGATCGCTGCGAAAAACGGTGACTACGGGCACCTCTACCACGCGGTCATCACGGTTCGCCTTGCCAAATCGAAGTTTTCTCGATTCAATTTGTCCGGCAAGTTTACATATTTGTCCGAACTTGCATATCACCTCTTCAAGAAGAAACAGCCGGTGCTGAATGACGCCGAGGCGCGTAAATTCCATGCCGATCATTGTGCAAAATTTGATCTCACGCTCGCGTTTGAGCAGGTGCGGGACGATCTGGTTGATACGCGAATGCTGCGACTCGACGGAGACGAGGTCGCATTCCGGCAAACGTACGTTTTTTCCTTTTTCGTGGCCTACTGGCTATCGCGGAACATCCACCGCCCGGAAGCAACCAACGTCATCCGCGAGTTGACTCAGCGGCTGCATCACGAGGTATCGGCAAACGTATTGGTCTTCCTCTCGCACCTAACGGACAACCCTATTGTACTGGACGAAATGCGTGCGGCAGCAGCGAAGTTTTTTGAGAGTGCAAAGCCGGCGACGGTCGAAAACGACGTTGAGCCCTTGAATAAGTTACCTGGCGTCGAGGGCTTCTTCGCGCTGCCATCCACCGCGCCCGACGTGAACCGAAAGCTTCTCCAAGAGCTGGAAGACGACGCTGCAGCGAAGCGACGGGATCGACAGCTCCATGATGGGAGGCTCGTGCGGGTGGTTCCCAACGGCGATGAACAAGACATACGCGAGGAACTCCACGCAACATTGAATGACGTCCGAGGAGCGTTGCGGACGATACGAATTCTCGGTCAAGTGCTGAGAAATAAGGCTTTTTCGACTGAGGGGCCCGAGAAGCTATCGTTGATGCAGGAGGTCTTCGGGGTGCAACGTCGGCTTCTTGGTTTCCTTTTCCATCACTTGAAGGATTTGCGACATATGGTCATGGATGTTCGGAAACGTTTAATGCCAGTGCTCGTAAGATCGAAGGTTAAGGAGAACATCGAGAAGGCACGGGCCGCTGGAGGATCTGATAAAGATGCTGAGGCGGGGAAATTACGGCGCGCGGAATTAAGGGACCTCTGGCGTGAAGCGGGAATCATGTCAAGCAGATTCTGGTTCGAGACTTACTGGATGGCAACTTTTGGACTTACGAAGAGGGTCGCCAATGCCATTGGATCCAAAGATTTGGAGTCGACTTTGAACAGGTTGCGCGCGACTGATCCTGCCATTCCGATTGAACTCGTAGATTTGGTTGTGCGGTTAAACCGACGAACGCCCCACATTCCGGTAGATGAAATCGTACGACTTCATAAGAAGCTCAATAAGGCTGGCAACAAAGTGGCACGAGTCGTGCTCGAAGCAGTGACTTGGGAGCGGTTGTTGCTAATCGACACCGATCAGGCTCAGAAACAGGCGGTTTGCAAGCAGATGGATATCGAAGTTCCGGTGCAATCGCTCAATCCGAGTCGGAAGAAGTTCGGTAAGCGGAGGTAATTGCAATGCGCATGTGCAGGCTGTGACAGTAGCCGTTCGCAACTAAAGTTAGTGCTTTGCAGTGAGAAAATGTTTCAGTTCCAGTGCATTTGCGACGAATGCCTCGCGGGTGGGATCGCGGCGGTAGACCTCGCCTCGCAATCGGGTCCTAGGTTCATACTGTGTTGCGGTCGTGGCAGTGCGGTAGTCGATCGGACGCAGCCAGATCGGGCCTAGCGGGTCGGCCAGGATCGCGTCGAGTGTCGTCAGCCACGCCAACTGCAGGACGGGTCGGTGCATGGTGAGCAGCGCTTCGGCCAAATTGTTCCGCCGTTCATCGTTGTTGAGTACAAACAACACACGAAACGGGGACGATTTATACTCTGCCCGTGGACGGCCCAGCCGTGCGGCCATACCGCCGGAACGGAAGTGATCCATATACCCTAGCACTTTCATCCGCAGCGTGTCGAGGGTTTCGGTGCTGCGATCGACTTCGAGGTATGCAAGATGCGTGGAAACTTCATCGGCGAGCGACTGCTCGATGCGAACGAAGCCGTCGGGGCGAATGACGGTTTCGTGCCCAAATGCATCGCCGGTGTCGGTGTTGGCTTTGAATGAAAATAGGCGCGGCCAGGTGAGGAACTCCACGAGTGTCAATCCGGGTTGGTTGCGCATCGCCGCCGTCATGATGGCTTTGATATGGTTGACGGACAGTTCGTGGGCGAGTGTTAGCGGGGAAACGCGAACTCGTTTTTCCATCGTGTCCCAGTCGATCTTGGGAAAGTCGCGGACATGTCCGCCGGACCGGAGCATTGAAAAGCCCGCTTTGGTGAGAAACAAGATCGACCGCTCGTAATTCCGAGCGCGCGGACGTTCTGCTATCAGCTTTGCGCGCTTGAGAGTCTGAATGCGTTTCTTGGCCGCTTCGCCGCGGCCGGCGAACTGCATGAGTGCGATCTGGCCGAGCGTCAGAACGCGGCATTCAAACAGTCCGCGCAACACGTCGATGTCGCGGTCGGTCACCCGAGAGTTGTTGCGGTGCGTTTTCATGCTCGTGTTTTTCTAGCGTAACACGCGTGGGACCGGTTATGTGCAGCGATGTCAACAGTCGTGTGACTTGACACAATCCGTTGGGTGTTGTGTTTCAAGAAAAGGGGAGGACGACGCTGCGATGCCGCCGACCCGCGCCGCGATGGCCTTGCTTTGCGTCGGCGAACATCGTTTTGTACACGCGGTTGTCCGCAGTCATGCAGGCAGTGGGGCCTGCCCCCCTGTTTTCGGTAGAACACCCGTGTCCTACGGACGACTTGTGTCCGCAGGACCACCCGTCGTGCGTGCGAGTTGTCGGGCGCCGAAGTGCCCCGTCCGAATACGGCTTCGCCGGCATCGAGGACGGCAAGGGATGCAGCGCATCCCGCGGCACCTTCGAGCGGCCCCGACTTCGACCGGATTGCCGCCGCCCCCAGCGCTAGCGATCAGGGGCAAGGCCGCAGCGTGAGCAATAGCCACGCGGAGCCGTGAGGAAGCCGGTCGAAGTCGGGGGCGCAAGCACCCGACAACTCGCACGCACAGTCCGTTGCGCCGCCGCGGTTTGCGGCGGAATCCGTACTCCTTCTTCCCCTCCCCCTGGTGGGGAGACCCTTGGGGAACCCCTCAACGCACGAACGGATCGTTCGGCGGTGAAAGACACTCGTGCAAAAACACCACCGCTGAGGTGGTGTGTCCGATAGGAATCGTTGTGTTCGATGAACGCTACTCGTCCTGCTTGCCCGCTTGTTCATAAGCGGACTTCAACGCTTCGCGAAGCGCCCATACAACCCGGTCTGGGCTGAGTTTGGCCGTCGTGCTCTGCACGATCACGATCGCCTGGTGTTCGGTCTTGAACACCCGTTTGGCCTTGGGCGTCGCCGTTGTTCTGTCGTTCGATGTTGATGATGTCGGCGGTTTGTTTTCTCCAATGCGGTCGCGAATCTCCCGCTGGGTCGCGCCGCCGAGCAGCGCTTCAACCAGTTCCCGCTGCAGGTTGGGATCCTCAACGCGGGCAACACGGATCATCGCGTCGTAGCCCAGCGAAAGTCGGGTTGACCTGACTTGCGTCTGCAGCGCCGGCGGCAACGTGAGAATCCGCAGCATCCCGTTGACCCAGCGTTTGTCCTTGCCGATCAGGGTCGCCAAATCTTCCTGTGATTGCATGGCCGGGCCTTCTTCCAGGATCGATTTTAGCGCTTCGGCCAGCTCGACCGGCCCCACGTCCTCCCGCTGCACATTCGAGATAATCGACTTCTGGCGGCGTTTGATCTCGTCTTCCGGTTCGCGAATCAGCACTTCGACCTGAAACAGTCCCGCTTCCTTTGCGGCCCTGAACCGCCGGTGGCCGGTGACGATGCGGTAGGTCTCCCCTTCCGTGGGGATGACGGTGATCGGTTCGACCAACCCGACAGACTTGATCGATGCAATTAAACCTTCCATGTTGCGGAACGTCCGGCGCTCGTTTTTCGGATCTTCGCTCAGACGGTCGATGCTGACGACCAGACGACCGGTCTTCTTCAATCCGCCGGTGAGTCCTTCGCGGACCAGGTCAAGGCGGGTCTTCCCTTCGGGTAGTTTCATGATTGTGGATTTAGGTTGGTGGGTAATGGCTCCGGCGGCGGGACGATCGCTGCCCGTTCGGCAATAGGTTCGGCGGCAACTTCGGGCGGAACTGCGACGAATTCTTCTGCTGCCGACGGCGATACCACGCGGCGCGGGGTCAGCATCGCATCGGCGGCCGACAGTGCGGGAAGAAGGTCGGCATTTTCGCGCGCGAGAATCTCAATTACTTCCCTCCGCAGCGCCGCCATGTCCGCCGCCCCTTTGCTGTACGGGCGGTAGTCGAAGATCGAGCCGCCGTGTTCGTCCACCTGAGCCAGCCAGCCGCAAGTGCGGACTTCGGTTTCCGCCCGCGGAATGCCGTGGAACGCCATCGTCTCGATCACTTTGTTGCGCAATCCCTGCTGACGGGAGAGGTTGACCAGTACATGCATCAACCGGTGTTCCTCGCCTGGACGCAGCCGCATCAGCAGTTTGAAGAAGTTGGCGTAGGACCGCACGGCCTTGGTCGACTCGAACGGGACGATGAACAAATCGGACGGATAGATCGCATTTTCCATGATCGGGCTGATCTGGTTGGGCGAATCGATGACGACAAACGTGAACTGACGGGGTGAGTTGACCAGCATCCCCGTAAGCATCGTGGCATAGCCTTCGTTGTCGGTGATTTGCCGGCCCACATCTTCCAGCCCTTCGCTGGCGGCGACGAAGCTGAGGTTCGGGTACCGCGTCGGCTGAATCACCTTATCGAACGATTCCGCGCCGCCGAACGCCGATGCGAGTGTTCCACCGAGGCGCAATCCGTCACCGGCGCCCAGCCATTGGGTGACCTGCGCCTGCGGGTCCATGTCAATGAGCAGCGTGTCGTACCCGAGCAGCGCCAAACCCGAGGCGAGGTTCATTGCGATGGTGCTCTTGCCGCAGCCTCCCTTGGCGTTGATCGAAGTGATGATGTACATGCAAATTGGATTATGGGTTGATATCAAACCGCGACCGGACCGCCCGAAGCGCCGAACTAAAATCGCCCGTCGGCACGCGGTTCCCCGTCGAGTGTTCCCCCCGCAAGTCGGGTTGACCCGACTTTGCCGAAGGCGCCGGCCAGTCCTGCTCGATCGCGGTGCGGAGCAAACCGAGTCGGTTGGACTTGATGTTCCGACGACTGAGCCAGTCGATCTGGCGGACAATCCGCTGCACCGTAAAGCGGCTCGCGATCGCCTCCGCAGCCCGCTCGTCGAATCCTTCGGCTCTGAGCAATTCAAAACCGGCAGCAGCTTCAGGCGATACGATCGCCGCCTGTTGTTTCTTGTTGTTATTTATTCTTGTTATTTCTATGTCGCTGGGGTTTTTGTACCGATCGTCCGTTGTGGTTTTTGTACCGATCCCGCTGGGGTTTTTGTTCCGATCGTCAACTTGCGAATTTACCGTTGGGGTTTTTGTACCGATCATTGGTTCAACTGCTTGGTTGAGCCACTTGAGCGCGTACACTGCCGGCTTGCTGCCCCGGCCGGCGTTGGGGTCGAAAACGCCCGCTTCCAGCCGCACGATGTAGTTGTTTTCGATCGATCGGTTGATCGCATTCATGAGGGAATGCACGTCGGCGAGGTGACTGTAGCGGCGGATGTCCTCGTAACTCAGATCAATTTGCTGGCGGCGGTGGCCCCACCTGATCTGAAACCCGATGGAGAAGCGAAGGATTGAGCCCACCACCTTGAGCACCGACAATGCCTCGGTGGGAACCAGGTCGTCGAAGAACTGGTTGGGCACATAGGTTCGGTTGCCTTCGCCGGCGAAGAAGCCCCCAAACGCTTTAGGGTTTTTGAGATAATTCGCCCCTTCGTCCCAGTTCAGCTCGTACCGACCAGACGTCCCCGATGACGTTGACGACTTGGCCGCCGGAGCTTCGACACACTGAACGAAGCCGAACGCAATGGCCTCCGTCAACGCTGTCTTAATGGCGCCCCGGCTCACCCCCGCTTTGTCGATGAACTCGCTGTAGGAAATTGCATGGCGTTCCACCAGCGGCATGCCATGCGAATCGCTCCATCCCAAAGTCCGGCGAATCAGATACGCCACGATCCGCACGCAGCCGCGCGATCGGTGCGGCAGACACACGTCGAAAAACTGGTTGGGCGTGTAGGTGGTGTTGCTGGTTGGAGCCGCAAAACCGGAAAACGCCTTGTCATCAAATGGCTTTGTTAAGCGCGATACGGTCTGCTTTCCCTCCAGCGAACGGTTCATGACAGCGATGGCGATTATCTTAGTATGGTGGTGCGCGACTTGAGCGGCGTGATGTTTTTCTGTTCGATGAACATCGCGTACTCCTGCACGATCGTGTTGATCACCCAGCTTCGACTCATCCTCATGCGCTGGGCCAAGTCATTCAGATATTCGACGACCGACGGCTCAAAAGCGACGGCGGACACATAATGATTGCGTTTAGGAACGTGTGACATTTCAGGTGATTGGCGGCGCGGTTAGCAGCACCGCTCGGTCTCACCATCTTATCACCTCATGCCACAAGCCGGCGAGCAGGGAAGTTGGGGATAAGTCGCCCTGATCCCCGAAAGACCCTTGCGACAGGCCGCTTCCCCGTCGGCGAGGACTCGGCCTGCGGAAAGAAGTTTCATGGGTTACGACGCTGATGCCGCCTCGCGGCAGTTGTGATGATGAAACAATGTTCAGTGACTTATCCACAGTTCGATGGCCCCTTTGACCTTGCGCTGGGGCAGGGGTCACCTGTATCATAAAGGACGTTATGTATCGTGATAATAGTATAAACAATCAATCCCACAACCCGTTCTCCCTCTCAACCCGTTCGGAGTTTTCAGGAATGTCGCGGGCGGGCCTGCCGTCGATCATCGTCCGCGCCGGCGACGACGCGGTGCGCCGTTTCGCCGAGTTCTTCGCCGCGACAATCCGCAACCGCAACACGCGGGAAGCGTATGCGCAAGCCATTGGGCAGTTCTTTGGCTGGTGCGAGGCGAAGGGATTAGAACTCCGCACGATTCAGCCGATCGCGATCGGCGCGTACATCGAACACTTGACCCGCATCCGCTCGGCACCCACGGTCAAACAACATCTTGCGGCCATCCGCATGCTCTTCGACTGGCTGGTGACCGGCCACATCGTCGCGGTGAACCCCGCGTGGTCGGTCAAAGGCCCGCGGCACGTCGTCAAGAAAGGGAAGACCCCGGTGCTCGTCGCCGCCGAAGCGCGGCAACTGCTCGATTCGATCGAAACCAACACCATTATCGGTCTACGCGATCGGGCTTTGATTGGCGTGATGGTGTTCAGTTTCGCCCGCGTCTCGGCGGTCGTGAACATGAATGTGGACGATTATTACCAGCAAGGAAAACGAAGCTGGTTCCGACTGCACGAAAAGAACGGCAAGTTCCATGAAGTACCGGTGCATCACACGGCTGAAGAATATCTGGATCAGTATCTGGCGGCGGCAGGCTTTGCGGACGACACGAAGTCGCCGCTGTTTCGATCCATGACCGGCAAGTCCGCCGCACTCTCTGCCGATCGAATGAGCCGAATCGATGTACTCCGCATGGTCAAACGGCGTGCCGTTCCTGCCGGCATCGGCGCCGAACGCATCTGCTGCCACACGTTTCGGGCCACCGGCATCACCGCGTATCTCGAGAACGGCGGCACGCTCGAACACGCCCAGGCGATCGCTGCGCACGAGTCGCCACGAACTACTAAGCTGTACGACCGCACCGACGACGCGATCACGCTTGATGAGATTGAGCGGATCGCGATCTGACGTGAACCGCACAATCGGCGACGCAATCGAAAAGAACAAACCAGAATCGTCAGTCGGGCACCGCAAATAACTATTTTGAGGTAAACGGGGATACGCGAAACAATGATTCTAGTTGCGACAACAAATTGCTGCGGCACTTTCACGGGGAGTTGCGGTGTTACAACCCTCGAACCAATACAAACCGTGAGAATGAAGTGCCATTCGATGCCCACGCTATGCATAAACTCTGCATTTCAGAATGCGTTTGCGGTCGCACCAGCACAGTCGAAAACGTCGCGCGCAAACATGCAAAGGAGTGCAAGTTTCTTTCTGTAAATCATCGTTCGTTCTGATCGACGCACG
>CAZXLA010000008.1:0-46124 GCA_964641895.1 uncultured Tepidisphaeraceae bacterium | reverse complement strand
ATGAGAGCTGAGAAGTGAAAGATAAATTAGAAAAGTCTTCTGTATTTAGCCTTTCACCTCCATTCTTTTCCTTTCGCTGTGTCCTCTGTGGCTCTGTGGTTGCAACGGGAATGAAAAACCGCCCGGACACGCCGGGCGGCTTGAATCGTTTTATCTGTTGCAGCGAACACGCTCCAGAAACGATCAGCGCCGGGCCGGTTTAATGGTCGTCGTGGTAGTCGTCGTGCTGGGCGTTACTCGCTGCATGAACCGTAAAGATATCGGACAATCCGCCGCGCAGCAACAGCGCAAAAACAGGCCGACCGAGGCTGACGCGACGTTTTAACGTATTATGTTCGCAAGTGGATATCGCCCCAAAGCCTTCGGAAGCTATCCCGCTGGTGGGACAAGTCAAGCAACTGGTTGATGCGCTTCCATGCGCCGCCATGTTGCTTTCCGCCGACGGGGTGATGGCTCACGTCAATGCCCCGGCGGCGGAATTGATTGGGCTTTCGGTCGGTCAATTGATCGATGGAAACATTCTCTCGCTTTACCGCGATGACGCAGCGCGGCGACCATTGATCGACTCGCTACGCGATTTCTGCAGCCTCGGAGAACTGGAGACAATCCTGTACCGGGCCGACGGCGAGCAACTGTCGGTGATCGCATCCTACAACCACCTCGCCGTCGCGGACGTTCCGCGCGGGTTTCGCCTCCTGACGCTTGTAAGCATCCACCGCTTGAAAAACACCGAAGCCAGCCTGAAATTTCAACAAGAGTTTCTGGTGCAGATGAGCGACACGGTCATGCAGCAGGCGCTGAGCTTAAAGGAGCTTAATGAGCGGCTTGAGCAACGCGTGCAGAAGCGCACGGCGCAGCTCAACGAAGCGAACATGGATGCGATTTACATGCTCGCCGTGGCCGCTGAAGCCAAGGATCATGATACCGGCGCGCACGTCCTGCGCATCCAACGATATGCCGAGGCGCTCAGCGCCGCTTACGGTTTAGCACAACACGACGCCCAGGAAATCGGTTACTCCTCCATCCTGCACGACGTGGGCAAGCTGCACGTCCCCGACCAGATTCTTAGCAAGCCCGGCCCGCTCGACGATAACGAGCGCACTGCGATGGAGCAGCACACGATCGTCGGCGAGCGGATTCTGTCCACCCGTCCGTTTTTCACTCGGGCGCGTCTCATCGCCCGCAGTCACCACGAAAACTTCGACGGCACCGGCTATCCCGATGGTTTGCAAGGTGAAGGCATTCCTGTCGAAGCCCGCATCGTCCATGTGGCCGACGTGTACGATGCCCTCACCAGCGCCCGGGCGTATAAAGAGGCCTGGAGCGTCACGATGGCGATGCGAATGATCAAGGAGTCGGCCGGCACGCTGTTCGATCCTTCCATCGCCACCGCACTGGCCAAACTTCACGACAGCGGCGACCTGCGCAGCCTGACGCTGGGGTTTTGTGATTTCAATGCAAAGTGATAACTTTGCTTGCCTCTCCCAGTACTCTGGGAGAGGGTCAGGGTGAGGGTTCGGTTTCGAGAACCAAAAACGCCTGATCCGTCAATGGGCCCCGGCGTTGAGCGTTTCGGTGGAACGGCGTTGTCGTTTCACGGTAAGAACCCTCACCCCGACCCTCTCCCGGAATACCGGGCGAGGGAGCACGGAAGGAAAACGAATGTTTCGCAGAATCGCTAACCTGTTCAAAGGCTTTCTGAGCCTGTTCGTATCCGGCATCGAACGCTCGAACCCCGAGGCGCTGCTGGAAGTGGAAAAGGAAAATCTGCGCAGGCAGATCGCCAAGTACAACGAAGGCCTCGCCAGCCACGCGGGTTTGTGTGAGCGGCTGATGACGCAGGTGCGCAAGCTCGAATCCGACCAGCGCGATCTTCGCTCCAAGACCGGGGCCAACCTCAAAGCCGGCAACCGCGAGTTGGCCGGTCAATACGCCATGCGCCTCCAGACGGTCGAACGCGAACTCGAAGAAAACCGCGGTCAACTGGCGCAGGCTGAGAAGACGTACAGAGATCTTGTCATGGCGCGCGACGTCTCGGTGAACGCTGCCAAGCAGAAGATCGAATCACTGCGTCAGAGTTTGAGCGATTTGAAGGTGAAGAAGGCGATGGCCGAATTGACCGAAATGGCCAGCGGCATGGTCACCAAAATCGGCGGCAGCGGCGACACCCTCGACCGCCTGCACGGCATGGTCGAAGAAGAACGCGAAAAGGCCGCCGGCCGGGTGCGCGTGGCAAAGGACAGCTTTAACACCACCGACCTGCAGATGAAAGAAGTCGAGCAAAAGGCCATGGCCGACCAGGCATTGGCCGACTTCGCGGCGCGGGAAGGCATCACGCTGGACGCGAAAGATTCGGTGTCATCGCCGCCATCAACCGAAACCGAGGGCGGCGGGAAGCAGATGGGGCCGGTATCGCAATGACGATTGACGCCAAGAATCGAAGATGGCCCACGAATTGACACGAAGCCGCACGAATCAGATTCTTATTCGTGCTCTATTCGTGTGAATTCGTGGGCGGATTTCCTGACCGGGGCATAATAGTAAGCTGGTTTCGTCATTCGGGTTTCCTATGACAACGCCGCAGCCGCAAGAACAAACCGACCTCCCTTCCTGGGCGGCCGATCTGATTTCGCTTTATCAAGCCGAAACCGCCAGCCAGTTCATCCTCCATGGCAACATTGCCGACCGCATCATCGTTCCGCAGGCCGACAAGCAGGCAATCGGCGAGCTGAATGATTTCCTGCTCCGCGTGCTCATGCCGCGGTTTGATGTCGTGCTGACTTACGACGTCGGCAACGGCATCCGCGTCGAAAAGGGAAACGAAATCTTCAGCCAATGGCCGGCGCTTAAAGAACTGCCCGGCGGGAGCCTTCCGCGTGCGCCGCGGCAGGCGATTGAGGCGCTGACGATTTTCTTTCGTTACGCGGCCAACCTCGGGCGGTTGCAGCGGAAGAAGTACCAGGTAGGTTGCATCGTCAAATCGGCGTCGCTGGTCGCGCCGGCCATGCAGGGCGGGCTGAATTACGACCTGTCCGCCCTCGCCAGCCTCATGCGCGACTGGTCGACCGATAGCATGCTCACCGAACATTCGCTGGCGACGTTTCTCCTCACCGAAAACTTGAATGATCTGCACCCACTGCTGGTGAACAACACGCGCGCGGCGCAGGTCAAGATCAATCTGCCTCTTCCCACGGCGATGGGGAATGCGCTTTCGCTGATGAGGGACGACTATCCCATCGCGATCAAAGAATTTGCCGACAAGCCCCACGTGCTCGCCGGCCAACTCGCCGGCGCGAGCATCGCCGCCGTCGAGGGGATGCTGAAGACGAACGAGTACAAAAAGACGTCGATCACGCCGGCCGACGTCATCGTGCTCAAAAAGCAACTGGTGGAGAAAGACTGCAACGGACTCATCGAGTTCATCGAAAGCAAGAAATCACTCGATGACCTGCACGGGCAGGAAGCGGTCAAGAAATGGCTCAGCCAGGATTTCGCCCTCTGGAACAAGAACGACCTCGCCGCGTTGCCAATGGGATACCTGCTCTGCGGCCCGGTGGGCACCGGCAAAACCTATATGGTCGAATGCCTCGCCGGCAGCGCGGGCGTACCGGTCGTCAAATTGAAGAATTTTCGCGACAAGTGGGTGGGCAGCACTGAAGGCAACCTTGAGAAGATTTTCCGTCTGCTCGTCGCGCTCGGCAGGTGTTTTGTATTTGTCGACGAGGCCGACCAAAGCCTGGGCAAGCGCGACGCCGGCAGCGGCGATAGCGGCCTGTCCGGGCGCGTGTACGGCATGTTCGCCGAAATGATGAGCAACACCGCCAACCGCGGCAGGATCGTGTGGATTCTTGCTTCCAGCCGGCCCGACTTGATTGAAGTCGACTTAAAACGCCCCGGGCGCATCGACGTGAAAATTCCTCTCTTGCCAACGAGCACACCCGCAGAGGGCTTCAGCTTGCTCCGCGCACTTTGCAGGAAAAAGAGCGTTGACGTTGCGAACGAAGACTACGAAGTGGTGCGCAACATGATTCCCAACCTGCTCACCCCCGGCGCCGCCGAGACACTAGCGGTAAAAGTTTATCGAGCAGTGCAAACCAGCGAACCGCGGCTTTCCGCCATTGAAGCGCTCAAGTCCTGTCTGGTCGATTACCAAAGCCCGGTCGCCAAAGAAGTGATGGATTTTCAGATCGACATCGCGCTAAGAGAATCCAGCGACATCGACTTCATCCCGCCGGCGTTTCGGGAGCGGTTAAAAGCAGCGAAATAGCCGCAGATGAACGCGGGAGTTTTTATCCGCAGATTAAGACAGATTAACGCAGATTACTCAGCAGGTGCGGGGAGGAATCAGTTGTGAGCGGTCCATCGACACAAAACAAAATTGCGGTATGGTCAATACTGCCCAATGTCAGTTGTTAAAAATCTGCGTTAATCTGCGGATAGAAAGCTCTGCGTTCCTCCGCGTTCATCGACGGCTACAATAATTCGCAATGATGAGCAATGTCCTTGATGCAGTGATCATCGGTGCCGGACCGATCGGTCTGGAGTTGGCCGTGCGAATGAAGCAGGCCGGACTGACCTTCGCGCACTTCGACGCGCAGCAGATCGGCCAGACCATCAGTTGGTTCGCGCCGCAAACGCAGTTCTTCAGTTCCAACGAGCGGATCGCCATCGCCGGCGTGCCGCTGCAAACGGCCGACCAGGGCAAGGCGACCCGCGAAGAGTATCTGGCCTACCTGCGATCGATCGTGCTGCAGTTTAATCTGAAGGTGAATGCTTACGAACCGGTGACGGCAATTGTGAGGGGCAACAACGGCACTTTCATAGTCGCCTCGCAGCCGCGCGGGCGCGACAAATTGCTGACCCATTGCCGCGCCGTCGTGTTGTCCACCGGTGGAACCGATCGTCCGCGCAAGCTCAACATTCCCGGCGAAGATTTGCCGCACGTCAGCAATTATTTTCAGGACCCGCACACCTACTTCGGACAAAACCTGCTAATCGTCGGCGGGAAAAATTCGGCCGTGGAGGCGGCGCTGCGGTGCCATCACGCCGGGGCAAAGGTGTCAATAAGCTACCGCCGCGATCGCTTGCCGGAGAAGAGCATCAAATACTGGCTGATGCCCGAGATCAGCGGATTGACCGATGCCGGCCGGATCACGGCCCATTACGGCACGCAGCCCGTCGCGATCACGCCCACGCACGTCGCGCTTTCCCGAGGTGGCGATCACATCAACGTGCCCGCCGACTTCGTGTTGCTGATGGTCGGCTATGAACAGGACAACACCCTGCTGATCAGCGCCGGCGTAACGCTCACCGAATCGTGCCGCGCCCCGGTGTTTGATCCGCAAACCATGGAAACCAACGTGCCGGGAATTTATGTCGCCGGAACGGCCGTGGGCGGGACGCAGGATAAATACACGGTGTTCATTGAGAATTGCCACGTTCACGTCGATCGAATTGTGGCGGCGCTGACAGGCGCTTCGGCGCCAAAATCTGCCGCCGTCGAGTATGCTCGGCCGGAAAGTTGAAATTGACCGACAACTCTGTTTAGAAGGAACGGCAATGATCCGCATCATCAAACTATTTGTGCTCAGCGCAGTCGCCACGGCACCGGTGGTCGGCTGCAACAAGCATCACGACACGTCAACTGGCTCAGCCGCCCGAGACGCGCGAGCGAGCGTCAACGTTGTCATCTACGCCTCGTACGGCGAAGCCGTAAAGCCCGACGGCCAAGCCACCCCCGCCGCCACAGTGCTCGGCGATCTGCCGGCGTACGAAGGCAAGCCCGTTCGCGTCGCCGGCACGGTCAGCAAGGTGTGCGAACGCAAAGGCTGCTGGCTGGAGATGACCGACGGCGGCCGGGAACTGTTCGTCAAATTCACCTGCCCCATCGACGGCCGGCTGATTCCGATGGAAGCCATCGGCAAATCCGCCATCGTCGAAGGGCAATTGGCAATAAAAGAAATCTCCGAAGCCGACGCCCGCCACCTGGCCGAAGAAGGCGGCAAAACGCCTGAACAAGTCGCCAAAATCATCGGGCCGCAGAAGCAGGTGACGCTGAAATCGGCGGACGGGATCGTATTCGGCATTACAAAGTAATGGCCCGATTCAAATTCCGAAGATGACTCGCGGCGAAACGCTGCCTAACATCTGGCGTCGTTTTTGCTGTGCGACCAAACGCACAATGGGAGTTGCCGGATGCTTTCTTTTTTGGCCGCGTTTGCTGTTGCTGTGGTTGTCGAAACACCGACCGCAAGTGGCGCCGCAGATCTGCTCGCGCAAGACCAGGTTTCGTCCTACTTGGAGGATGCGTGGAAAAAGTCTGCGCAAGTACGGCGCGAACATGGCCCTGCCGACGCAGAAGCCATGCTCCGTGATGCGGCAGCGCGGGTAATCAAGTCGCTCGGCACGGAGAGTGACGTGTCCGAGACGTTACATGATGGGTTTGCGCGGGCGGATGCGGTTGCCAACCCTTCAGAGCGGCTGGCAAAGATCTCAGTGGCCGTCGTTAAGGCGCAGGCCGCCGCTAACTTTCAGCCGAAGATGGAAGCTCCGCTTCCCGCTGGCTTTCCGCAGCCGGGGCCTGTGGGACAGGTTATCGTGAAAGAGTACCCGCCGTACCGCGCCGCCCGGACCGCCATGCGCGACGAAGGCCGCGGGCAGAATTCGGCATTCAACGCGCTTTTCCGTCACATCACGAGCAATGATGTGAAGATGACAGCACCGGTCGAAATGCGTTACGAACAGTCCACCACGCAAGCCCAGCCACAACCCGTCTCCATGGCATTCCTGTACGAAGAGCCCTAATTGGGCGATACCGGCCAGGAAGGTACCGTGGAGGTCGTCGACCTGCCTGCCATGACCGTGATCAGGCGTCGGCATCCGTGGCGACTACACCGCCGAGCAGATGAGGCGCGCGATGAGCAAACTTGACGCTTACCTCGCCGCCAATGACGAGCAATTCACCCGTTCCGGCGCACCTCGATACATGGGTTACAACAGCCCGTTTGTGTTGCCGCATCTCCGATACGGCGAAGTGCAGATTCCAGTAACCCGAACCAAACCCTGATCACAGCTTCCAGAAGATTCGCTTCCGATACGCGGCATCCAGCACAAGCCACCAAAACAGCACGAAGAAAATCGTAAAGACCCAGCCGCCCTCCCACGCGCCCAGTGATTGCTTCAGCATCCCCCCGATCGCATTCGTGACGTTCGTGAGACTCGGCTGCGTTGACGGCACCGCGGGGCCCGCGACCAACCGGTACCAAAGGATGAATATCACCCCCGCCGCCGGAGTCCACAGGGCGTGGGCGACCGGGCCTTTGTGCCGCACTGCGGCGCGCACCAGCAGCCACATCGCCCATGCACCAGTCAGCGTGACGAACACCAGCGTGCCATAGCGAACCAGTGCCAGCGATACGACACGTGATTCATCAACCTGCGGCGTGTTCATCAGCAGAACCTTGGCGATGATGGAAAGGAAGTAGGCGGCGATCGCGTTGCTGCCGAGGACGATGAAGGGGTACGTCCAGCCGCGAACGCCGCGGATATCGACGATGACAAAAATCATCGCGATGAGCATAGCCCCAACGCCGGCGCACCAGAGCAGGTAGCATGGGGTCCAACGGTCTTTGTTGAAGGGCAAATCAAATGCCCACAGGAAACCGGCGAGCGCGCACAATGCGCCGGCGGAGGCGAGTTTCTTGACGCGCTGTTCAGCTTGCACATCGCTGCGGCGGAACCAATCGCCCATGAGCGTGCCGAGGAGCATCATCCCCACTGCCGGGGGAACCGACATTAGGCCCTTCCAGTGAATGCTGAGCCAAGGGAACGGGTTGAAGCTGCGCCAGATCCACCAGTCCTGAGCGTAGATGACGCTGATGGCGTTCTGCTTAGCGGTGAATGTACCGCGCGCGATCTCATCGCCCTGCGGCCAAAAACGCAGCACCGCCCAGTGCCAGATGAACAATCCAATCGCCACCGCCAAACGCGGCTTGGCCGGCAACGCATACAACACGCGCGAGACCAAGTATGCCACGCCTAGCAGTTGCAGTACGTCCATGCCGCAGATGACTTTGAAAGCCACAGCGCCGGTGGCATCGCGCCACCAGGGCGCGAACTGATCGCGGAAATAGCACAGGATCCATCCGAGCAAAACAAGCACCGCCGCCCGCTTGAGCACGCGTAACCAGATGAGCAGCGCCCCGTGCTGTTTCGCCGTCCCCGCCGCAACGGAGTATGGCATTGCCAGGCCGATGATGAGCATGAAGCCGGGCATGACGTAGTCGGCCAGCGTCACATGTCTCCAAATGGGCAACTGCGTGAAGGCAACGCTCAGCGGCGCTTCGGCCGTTTTCACTTCATTCCACCACGCTGCGAACGCGCCGTATTGCACGGAGGCGTAACCATCGGTTTTGGCAATAAACCCCGCGTGCTTCCAGAAGTAGCCGGTGGTGGCGAAATCGCCGAGGTTGTTGACGATCAGCATGGCCAGAATAACCACGCCGCGGAAGACATCGAGGGATAGCAGCCGAACGGGTACTGATGAATCTGGCTGCAGCGATGATAAGTTCGACTGAATTGTCATGCCCTCAATCCAGACCAAAAACGCAAGAGTCTGCGAATCTAAGCTTGCGATTCCCACGGCCAGCACATCGGAATCCCCTCGGCGGACAAACGAGCCTGAAATGCTCTAACGGAATCAATTTTTGCATGCACGGCGTGCGGTTCGACGCCCATGGCCACGCAGTGAAACGCCAGCAGCCCCGCCGACTCGCCGTTGTTCCATTCGGTCGGATGCATTCGAAAAGCGCCGTTGGTGATGTGCGTCACCCCGATCCCCTTGCCGGCGGCGAGCACATTACGGACGCGTTGCGGAATGAGCGCGCCCATGGGAATGCGAAAGGGCGCCGACTGCACATATAGTGATCCGCGGTGCGCCGTGCTCGGATGCAGATCAAGCTTGTAATGACCGATACCGACTGAATCGGCGAACGGCTCGGCCATGCCCCAGGGCTTTACACTTTGGTTGGGTTTACCATCTTTACGGCGCTGTTCCGTGCCGATGTGAGCCTCGCTGACGATCGTCCGCGCGCGAAGGCGGCGCGGCTCGCGAATGTAGGGCGCTTTGGCAAATCCGTCGTCGGTGCCAAGTTCCTCCCCGCGCAAGCGCAAGCCGGGGTAGCCCGCGCCTTTGCCGTCGAACCGCGGAGCCTCGGTCTGCATCCAGTGAAGAAAGCACAGGCTCTGCTCTTTCGCGCCCGCCAGCGCCTTGGCGCGATCGCCGGGCGATACCTCAAGCAGCGGCTTCAGCCAGTAATCCATCTGCACCATGTTGATGAGCGAAACATCCGGCGGCGCATCGTCGCCGTCGTAAATGCTGCGATCGACAATGCGGCGATATCGCCACATCTCCAGTTCCGCCTCCTTGGGCTGGTGCGGCCAGGGGATGAACGGAAACTCGCGCGGCTCGTGATGATCGCCGCCGACAATCACCCAACTGAAAAGTTTGCCCGGCCAGGCATGATCGAGCTGCGGCACGTATTCGCTCCACCAGCGGTAGTTGTCGGGCTTGGCGATGGTGTGATTCTCGCCCGGCCGATGTTCTACGGCGAAGCACCAACTGATCGACTGTTGATCCAGCGGATCGGCATGATCGCTGCGACCATGCAGTTCGCCGAAATCGTTAGCATGCTCAGCCCCGGCCATGTACTCGATGCCCGCAAGCGGATACAGATCACCGAGTTCTGTGGCATCCAGAAAATAGTCGGCAGTAATTATGGCTGTCTCACCGGTTTGTGAATTTCTGAGCGTGACCGAGGTGACACGATCGCCCGTCGTCGTGGCGGCGACCGGGTCGCAGTAATAGAGCACCTGAACCCGCCCGGCGGCAACGTGCGGCGCAAGCTCGGCCTGAAGCACATCATGGGCAACGCGCGGCTCGCAGCACAGATGGCTCACCCAGCCGTTGCCCGGATTCAGCCGAGGATTATTTCGCGCCGCCGGCGTTAGCTTGCGATGGTTGCGATACCAATCGCGGACATCGCTGCGGAACTTTAGGTATGAGCGCGTTGCACCAAAAAAATCGGCCGGCGCGCCGTTGTGGGCATCGCCCCCTTCGATCCATCGGTTTTCGTCTGGGGGCACCGCCTGGGTGGTGAGCTGCCCGCCGAGCCAATCGGTAGGTTCGGTGATGACGCAGTAACCGCCGTTGCGGGCGATCGCAATCGCCGCAGCCGTCCCCCCGCATCCGCCGCCGATGATGGCGATGGGAATTTTTATTTCGGGCATGAAATCTCCATGTGGTGTTGGAGTCAATTCTGCGAGGGGCTCCGCAGAAAACGATTGACGATTGACGATTGATAGGAAGGCAAATGCGCTGCGCTAAAATAATCGTTAATCGTCAATTGTTACAACCAGGATCGACAGCCCCGCAAACCGACATATCCAAAAACTTGCGTTCGTCTATGCACTGTTCACTTCACCGGCCCGCTCGATCGCCGGATGACCAACTCTGCCCAGAGCGTGCGCTGCGCCGGTTCCGTGCGCGTGCCCTGGATCTGCTCGTACATTGTCGTAACGGCCGAATGGCCCAACTGCACCAACGGCTGACGAAGCGTGGTCATCGGCGGCGACAGGTGCGCCGCCGACGGGGGATCATCCACGCCCACCAGCGAAACGTCTTCGGGAATCTTCACGCCCACCGTGCTGGCGGCGCCGTACACATCCAGTGCAAAGTAATACCCAGCCGCGAAAATGGCGGTCGGTCGATTTGGGCTTGAGAGCACGCGAATGAGTTCGAGCCGTTCTTTTTCTTCCAGCCGCCACGAAACACCTTTGATGATGTGTTCGCCGCGCGGCTTTATGCCGCGCTCGGCGCAGGCGGCGAGAAAACCGTTCCAGCGGTCGAGCGAGTTGCTGATTTCATCCGCCCCGCCCACATACGCAATCTGCGTGTGACCGAGGCTGATCAGGTGTGCGACGGCTTGGCGGGCGAGATCGACGTTATCCACGTCAACACAACTCACGCGTTTATTATGCACCTTGGCGCCGATGGCCATGATCGGCTGCTTGGGCTTGGCGACGGTCGCAAGCTGATCGGCTTCATCGCCGAGCGGGTTGACGAACAAATAACCATTGCATTCGCCGCGTATGTCTTCGCCGAAACGGAGCATGATGAGGTCAACCGCCAAATGCTGCGACGCCTGACGAACACCTTCAAGAATCTGGCTGTGGTAATAGTCGGCCAATGACGATTCGGCGTGAAAAATCAGGCCGACGCGGGTATCGGACATCGTTTTCTTGCGTTCAAGATACCGCTCATGAACAAACGTTCCGCGGCCTTGCGAGCGACTGAGCACGCCCGTGGTTACCAGTTCCTGCAGCGCGCGGTGGGCGGTCACGAGCGAGACCGAAAGCTGCGACGAAAGCTCTTTGGTTGAAGGCATTTGCTCGCCGGGCGTGAAGATGCCGACATCGATCGCTTCGCGCACGGCATCGCGGGCGGTGATATAAAGCGGCCGACCGGGCTGCGGCGCAATCGGTTTCAGCGTTTTAACAGACATGAGCAGTTTCGCTTTCTATTCCCACGCGGCCGCAGATCGCGGTCAATCCGACTGTGGCACCCGCGACCATATAACTTCTATAATTATGCATCGCCGGCCGTCAGAGGTCAAACAAAACTTTGGGGCGGTAGTGGATATTACCTTGCGTTACGAACGGCAAAGTTTCCCTAAGTTGAAATTGGGAATCGTATGAATTGGCATCGGTGGAGCGATCTTTGGGGAGTGAGAGCTGGGAGATTTGCGCGTTTGTTTCCGCGCAGCCGCAAGCGGGCATTTCACGGCGCGGCGAAATTCGTAAGGCTGGCTCCTTTGCCCCCTTCGTCGTCGCGCGACGTTCTCCGGCAAAGGTTGCGGATTGGTCGGGCCGGCTTGCCTTCGGCGCTTGTTATAGGCGAGCTGACCGGCGCGCTCAATCGCCATCAAGGCGCTGGTAACGGTAGACCGCTTTGTACATCCCGTTGATCTGCTCGCGCGGGACGACCTGCGGGCGGTACCGTTCGTTACGAGGCTGCAGGCGAATGGTCGATCGGTCGGATTCGTCCTGTTCGAAGAAAACGCGCTTGAACGTCGTTTTGCCGTCTTCAAAACGAACGAAGCAGTCATCCCCGTCTTTCATGGCCGCCGCGGGCGAGAAGACGACGATGTCGCCTTCGGTGTATTTGGGAAACATGCTGTCGCCATGCACGCGGGCGGCAAAGGCGTCGGTATCGCGCACGTCGGGGCAGGAAAGATACTCATCCGCCACCCCGCGCGGGTAAGACAGATCGGTGAAATCCCTCGGATATCCCGCCGCCACTTTGTTAATGATCGGCACGGTGCCCGTATTGATCGGCTCGATATTTCCACGGTGCTTATCGACCATCTCTGCAAGCACGCCGGAGAGGTAAGCCGCGTCGAGGTTCAACGATTCTGGAACGCGCAGCGGCGCATGACCATTTCTGTCCGGACGAGAAAGCACGTCTGTTGAAGACACGGTCGCTGAAGCGACCCCGCCGTTTGCCTCATTCACTTGCCCCTGATTACCTGCCGCCTGCCTTCTCATGAGTGTGGCCAGCACCGCGCGCACATCTTTCGGTGTACGCTGCAGATGCGCCTGGGTGATGAGTTCACCGGCAGTAAAACCCAGCGTCAGCTCCAACCGGCGCAGCTTTTCATCGCTGGGCGGGTTGGTGACCCGGCCGGTTTCAATAAGCGATAAATAGGGCTTGCTGATGCCCGCCTTGCCCGCCAGATCGTCCAGCGTAAACCCGAGCCGACGACGTTGCCTGCGAAGTTTTGGTCCTAATGCTTCCATATGCACCCGATTCGAACAAAACCCTATCATGCGTGTATCGGGATTGCAAGCGAAATACCGTACAAAATCCTAAATATGATCGTGGCATGGACATCCTGTCCATGAAGCCGGTACGCCGGCTTTGGCGTGTACTCAGGCCATTAAACCAAAGCGGAGCCATCTTTGTTGCATAAACCACGTGCATCATCAAAGATCGCTCCGCTCTTGTTTATCGCTGCGCGATGCTTCGGCGTGCCGAAGCCACGGGTTGGAAAACCCGTGCCACAGGATGCCAATGCTACGTTACGGGTGTTCCCGCATCTCGCGCAGAATCATTTCCGCCGCCGCCGGGCCGGCAGATAGAAAAGGCACTTTCGCGCCGGTGTAGTTGCGAAGATCGAATGGAAAGATCGCCGCGCCCACTAAGTCGGTAATCGTCCCGCCCGCTTCGAGCACGATGGCCGCCGGAGCGACGCAATCCCACAGCTTTCCGTTGACGGTGATCGCCGCGTGCGCCACGCCGCGCGCCACCAGCACCGCTTCCACTGCCGCACTGCCGAGGATGCGCAGCTTCCAAAGCGTTTGCGAAATAAACCGCGTGGCCCACGCCGGCGCGGTGCCGTCTTTTTTGATCAGGTTGCTCGTCATCATCAGCATGGATGCCGGCGACATCGCCCCGGGTTGCACCGCGATCGCCGTGCCGTTGAGCGTCGCGCCACACCCTTGCGCCCCGGCGTACATCTCATCGCGCGTCACGTCATACACCACGCCCAGCACCGGGTGACCCTGATCAAGCAAACCAATGCACACCGCGAAGTGGCCCAGGCCGGCGATGAAGTTGTTGGTGCCGTCAATCGGATCGATCACCCAGTTGCGGCCGAGCGGGTTCTTGCAGTCGATCGTAATGCCCGCGCCCGATTCATCTTCCTCGCCAATGATCCCGTCGCCGGGAAACTTCCGCCGCAGCGCCGCGACGATGTGCGCCTGCACGGCGCGATCGGCCAGCGTCACCGCTTCCTCATCCGCGGCGGCGTGGGTTTTGGTGAGCCGGGCGACTTTGCCATAATGCTCGCGAGCAATGGCACCCGCCGACCGCGCGAGGGGGAGAATGAAATCGAGATCGTCTTTCAGGGGCATAACCAAGAACGTAAGGGTATGAGGTTGCGCTGGCAAGCCGACGAATGGGTGGCACAGACATTCCTATCTGTGTTTCCGGTTCGGCGCGGCAATCGGAGACACAGACAGGAATGTCTGTGCCACCCTAGCTTCATCCCAAACTTACCGCGTCGATCGTGTCGTCGCCGGGCGCGTGGCTCCTTGCGTTGCCGCGGGGCGGGCTTGTTTGACGCGTTGGGGTTTGATCGCAACCAACCAATCCTTCGGCTGCACTTCAACCAAGTACCGCTGAGGGTGGTTGGCGTGCTTGAACATGTTGGCAAAGTGGATTTCCAACTCGATCGGAATCAATTCGCCCGGCTCGCGCCTCGGGGGAACGGTGAAACTTGCGGTTAATCGCTTCGACGCCCAATCGAATTCGTGTGGCGCCGTCTTGCCGTCGATCGTCACGCGAATGCTTGATTGCAAAATGCGGTTGCGATCCTTACCCCACCAATCGGGCAGCGACTCGTTCAGCGTTGTTGCAAGCCGCAGCGTGTTTCCGCCGACGGGGCTGAACTCCACGGTCGGCAAGGTCTGCGTCGGCCGGCCTTCGTACGCCCATTCGCACAGGCCTTCATAGATCGCGTACGCCTCGCGCAGGTTATAGCCGGCGTCGCGGAGGCGTTGTTCCTCATCCGGGTTGGTGTAAAACGAGCACTCGAGCAGAATCGCCGGCATCTCGCACGCGCGCAACACACCAAACCCGCCGGCGTACATCAGTTGGTCGCTCATGAGCGGACTGGTTTTGGCGACGTCGGTGTGCATGGCTTCGCCGAGGCGATGCGCGATGGGCCTGGCGACGTCCAGCGCCGCTTCGGCGTCGTCCACTTGGCCGTGGTACCACACGCTTGTGTAATTGGCGACCGGGTTGTTCACCGCGTTGTGATGGATGCTGATGAACAAATCCGCGCCCACTCCACCATCAGCCCGTGGGGCGGTGTTGGCGATCTCAGCACGCTCTTTCAGACCGATATAGATGTCTTGCTCGCGCGTGAGTATCACATTTGCGCCGGCGTCTTTGAGCAGTCTGGCCAGCAGCAGCGACACACGCAGATTGATGTCATCTTCGCGCACGCCGGTCGGCCCGCGTTTGTAAGTCGGGTCTTTTTCGACGCTGTTCCCGTCGCTCATCCCGTGGCCGGGGTCGAGCACGATGGTGATGTCTTTCAGATGTTTCTCTGCCGGGTGACGCGGAATGGCGATCGGCGGATATTCGCCGCGCCAATCCGGACGAGAATCGATCAGCGCCATCGCGCCTTCGAGCGACATCGGCTTCCAGGATGGATTACTCGTCGGGTATCGCGCGGTGGATGCTTGCGGTTTCGCGGACGATTTACAGGCAATGCCTGTTGAAGCCACAGAAGCACAGAGGACACTTAGGAAGAGAACGTGAAGGATGGCGTTGGGTCGATCTATCATTACTATCCTCTGGTTTTCGATTGAAAGAACCACAGAGACACGGAGGTAGAATTTTTCAACCGCAGATTGCGCAGATTACACAGATATTGAGACCGCTCGCTCTATTTCTGCGTAATCTGCGGTTACAACCTCTCTTTACCTCTCTTCTCCCTGTTCTCTGCGCCTGTGTGGTCAATTCTCTTCGTCGTCGAAGCGGGCAAGCGAATCAAACGCATTTGGTTCGCCGGAAGAACCCTCAGCACTCCCCCGGGGACCCGGGCGAGGGAGAAATTTATTCAATCACCGGCACATTCACCCATGCGCCATCTTTCTTGATCGACTCGTTCCCCTTTTCCATGACCGCCACGTTTTCTACGATATCGCGCAAACTCACCGGGGCTTCTCTGCCTTCGAAGAACTTCACCATACCTTCGACTAAGCGCGTGTAAACCGGGCCGAAATCGACCACGAACTGCTGGACGGCCTGCTCGCCGTGGACCGTTGCGCCGAAGCTCCACGTGCCTTTGCGTTCGAGGCGCATTCGCACGTATCGGCCGTCGTGGTATTCGTAATCAACCAGGTGGCGGTCTTCGAACTTGATCGCACTCACGCGCTTTACGCCGGGACCTTGGCCGCTGGCTTTGAAAATGGCGTCGACCATTTCGATGCTATGACAGCCGTAATGCCAGAGGTCGGGCATCATCTCGAGCAGTTCGCCGGCACCGTAGACATCGATCGCGGCGATCTTGCCGAGCTTGGCGAAATCGAGCTTGGCAATTTCGGTGATAAACCGCAGCGAACTGGCGGAGTAACAGCGGGCGTTGCTCCTTCTAGCTAACGACAGTAGTTGCTGTGCCTCGGTGAGATTGCACGTCATCGGCTTATCAATGTAGGTGGGCAACCCCTTCTCCAGCGATGGCATGGCGAGGGCTTTGTGCTTATTGCCGTTGACGGCCAAGACCAGCACGCCATCGACGCTGCCGAGCATGTCGTCGAGGCTCTTTGCCTGCGTGACGCCCATCGAGAGCGTGTCCATTTCCCATTTTTCGATGTCGGCGGGGTTGGGCCAGTCGTGTTGGCCGTCGCTCCAGAACTGTGTGACCTTGCACGGCGTCGATCCGGCATCACTCAGCGCCTTGATGCGCCTCGTGAACTCTGGAAGATGCGATGAATCAATTCCAATGCAACCCAAACGAATAGCGCTAGCCATAATAAGTACATCCTTGAAAGATTGAGATTATAGAATTTTACGAGAGCGCCGGTCGAACCACAATTCCGCCGTGCCTACTGTACTTTTCGGCGCTGGATGACGAAGCGATCGGTGGTCTCAGCGCCATCATGGTCGTAGCTGAGCGTGAGGGTGACCTGCGTTTCGCCGTGCCAATCCCAGTAGGCGGGGTTGGCCGAATCGTAAAGGGTGTAGGAGGGCGGATCATAAAAATCGACGCCGACACCCGAGCCAGCGTACGGCGAGCGGTGCCGACCGCCGCGGCCGGTCGAATAGCCCACGCCGTAATGAAACCCAGGCCCGTCGGGTTGCGCCTGCGGACGCGGCGGTGGCAGGATGAGTTTAATGAAGCTGCCGGCGGCGATGGTCTGGCCGATGATCGGATGGCTCGCGCCGTCGGGCCCGATCACCACGCTTTTGCTGCCCGACAGTTGCACCGACGAGCTCGCGCGGTTGTAGATGAACATGACCAGCACGTTCTCCACCACGCGCAGTCGATACTCGGCCGACTGCGTGTTGAACACCGATTCATTTTTCCCGGCGACCGTGATAGCCAGGTCGGGCGGGTCGACAATCGCATAATCGTACTTCGTGCAGCCGAAGGCACTGAGTGCAAAAAGACACAACAGGCTGGTGGTGAATCGGATCATTTCAATGACTCATTTCGCTCGGTGCGACTTCGGCAGGAAGGCTTGCTAACGCGCGGTGCACGGCTGCTTGTGCTATTTTTCCGATCACGCCGATCACGATCACCGCGCACACGATGCCGACCCAAAATAGCCACTTCTGATCGCTAAGCTTGAATTCGTCGCCGCTGACGTGCGCGCCGATCCACACGACCAGGGCGGTGCGAGGAAGCATGCCGAAAATGGTGGCCAAGAGATACGCCGGCAAATTGGTCTTCGCCGCCGACAGGACGAGGTTGGAAATGGCGAAAGGCGAGTTGGGTGGGAAACGCAGCAACGTGACGATGAACAGGGTTCGCCAGAACCCCCCGCCGAGCAGGGCGTTGTAGACGGCGCGCCATTTGACGTTTTCCTTCAGCAACGTCACCACGCGTTCACCCGCCGCCTTGCGGCCGACAGCATACGCCAGCAGCGCCGCCAATACGATTCCTGTCATGGCGGCGATCAATCCGGTCCAAAAGCCGAATGCCCATCCCCCCAATGCTGAAAACACATAGGTCGGAAGCAGGTTAAGCCCACCCAGCGGAATGAAAGCCGCCGCGTAAACAATGGGGCCGGTTGAGGTTGACCGCAGCCAACCGCTAACCGAGTGGATGTAGTAGAAAAGCAAAATACTTCCCAGCGGCGGCACGGTGGAAGCCATAATCGCCAGCAGCCCCGCGGGGCCGAGTCGGCGCAGGTAGTCCTTCAGCGTTCGCGGCGGCGCGGGTGAAGTCGGCGTTGTTTGCGTTGCGGAATCCACTGTTTCCCAAGTATAGAGGAGATTGGTCGAGATCGCAGTCGATCGTGTGGTCCTGCGATTTCTTGCAGTTTGATCCGCCTGTTCGCATTGCTCACAAGCGGCTTGGAAGCGCGTTCGGTAGAATCTACAACGATGCAGACGAATCATGAACTGGTAGTGGAACCGATCGGGCTGGACGTGGACAAGATCGCGCGGCCGATGAACTTTGCCGAGCTATTCGGCAACAATAACCCGATCGAACTCGAAATCGGCATGGGAAAAGGCACCTTCATCACCGAGCAGGCCGCCGCGCGGAAGGATACGAACTTTTTTGGTATTGAGTACGCGAAATTTTACTGGCGGTACTGCAGCGATCGACTCCGGCGTAACGGATGCGACAACGCACGCACCGCGCGCGCCGAGGCGGGCTTTTTTCTGCACGAATTTGTGCCCGACGGCGCGATCCGAGTGCTGCATATCTACTTCCCCGACCCGTGGCCCAAGGCGCGGCACAACAAGCGGCGGTTAATCCAGGAAAAGTTCATGCCGACGGCACTGCGTATCCTTGAGCCCGCCGGGCGAATTCAGGTGGTGACCGACCACTCAAACTATTTCGAACAAATCGATCGTGTCATCCGCTCAACGAAGGGTCTGACCGTCATCGACTATAACCGACCCGGTTCGGCGGGCGAGGGGGAATTCGTCGGCACGAACTTCGAACGCAAATACCGCCGAGAGGGCCGGCCGTTTAATGCGATTGCGGCGGTCAAGAATGGAGAATACTCATGAAGCGGAAACGTCGCTTGGCAGACGAACTGATGGCATCGATGCGAGAGCTCAAGGCAATTCTGGACGCCGGCCAACGCCCCGAGGACGTCCTGAGTGTGACCACCATCGAGATCATCGATGCGCCGACTTACACCGCGCGGCAGGTTCGTAGAGCGCGGCGTCGGATCAATGTCAGTGTGAACTGGCTCGCCGCGATGATGTGCGTTTCAAAGCGACTCGTGCAGCACTGGGAAGCCGGCCGTCGCGTGCCGTCACCTATGGCATGTCGGCTGCTCGACGCCATTCAGCGCGAACCCTCAGCCTTCGTGCGACGAAGCGTGCGAAACCCACCGGCGCGCCGGCGTGCCGCGTAGGCGATCGTGTTGACCCGCAAAACAATCCCGTTTAACCCAACGGGCGAACTCGACGCTTAATCGCGCGTCACACTGTTCCATGCCTGCATTTTTCGCGGGTGATAGGTCATGGCGGTGGGGTCGAATGCCAGGAACAGCGCCACGTGGCCGTCGGCGAACAACACGTTATTCCCCCCGCGATGGATGTTCAATCCGCCAGGTTCGCCTTTGAAAACCACGCCTTGTTGCGTGGCATCATCTTTGTCGCAGTCGTCTTCGGTGTTTCCAGCAGTGCCGAACGACCGCGGATACAGGCCCGGCGCCGTGCAGTCCCCGCTCATGACGTACTCGCTGCTCTTTCTGACTTCACCCAGCTTCATCGTCTGCCGGCCGGTGACGAAGCTGAAACGCGCGGTGAGGAAATAGTTGATACGATAGTCTTCCGGAAAATTCGGGCAGTTATAGACCTGCGAGGTCGGGCCGGCCATGTATTTTGCCAGTTGCTCAGTCCAGCCGTCTCCGGGGGTATCTTCACCCATTCCGTTGCCATCCACCACCTGCCACGCAGACCACGTCGGTAGATTCCACTTATAATTCGACGCGTAATTGTTGAGCGCGATGCCTACCTGCCGAAGCTGGCTGGCGCACTTCAGCGTCTTGCTCTGTTCACGCGCGCGGCTCATCGCCGGCAGCAGGATTGCGATGAGAATACCGATGATGCCGATCACCACCAGCAGTTCGATGAGCGTGAACGCTTTGATGTTCTTCTTCATACAATTGCTCCTTTGACAAAAAGACCCAACGTTCCTTCAAACCAGCGACAATATGTATCGGCATTTCTGCCGGTCGCCGCGTTGATAAAGCACGTTCGACTCCGGCAAATCAATCACCTCCACGAGCGTCGCGCCCAGCCGTTCGCACGTTCGGCGGCTGGGCCAGTTTTCGGGGTTGCACGTGATCACCAGTTCGGTCAGCCCGTGCGCTCGAGCCAGAGGAAAGAGCAGCCGGCACGCTCGTTCCGAAAGGTGGTTGCCACGCACCGGCGGATAGACGTGATAGCCCAGGTGGCCAAAATAACGCGTGACCTCGGGCGTAGTCACCACCCGCAGGCTGCATCCTCCGGCAATCTTCAACGCCGGCGAATACTCCGGCCGTAAACGCAACCAGAATGCATAACCCTGCACCCGCTGCTGCGCGGCGTCGCCGGGATCGTTTCCGCCGGGGGCCGCTTTCAAAAAGTCAAAGAGCTGTCGGCGGGTGGTGCCCGCTTCACGAGGCGCGTCACGCACGGTCAGGGGGTGCTGGCATGCGTGCAATACATCATCAATCCAGCGCTCGTCCGGGCGGATAAGCTCTAAATCGCGATCAATCAGCCGGCCCGGATCAAACCATCGCATCGGTGGGACATGATAGTACCGATTCCGAGTCGATCGCCAAGTGTCAGAGGCCTTCATTTGCTGCCACGGTGCGCGTGCCGCGAAACCGCAAGCGCCGTGCGAATGCCAATCGTAAGTCGTGCGTCGCTTGAGGCTTAGCGCGCCACCCAAACGCCGAACGACAACCGACTTGATCGGTTGCCGTCCTGAATTTACTGAAAATGCGTATCGGGTACCGGTTTACGGCATCGTGAACGGGTAACCGCCGAAGGCGCTGGAAAACTTCATAAACATCGCGACTACTGTCAGCACCTGAACAATTACGGCTACAGCCAGCAACACGGTGTAAACGTTGTTGCCCGCCTTCACCGGAATTACATCAGCGCCTGAACCTAAGCGACTCATGGTTGCATCCTCTTCATCACGCGGCGGCCCGCGCTACAACTAAATCCGCGCTACAATTAGAGTTGCGTGCGAACTTCAACACCGGGACGAATATCAGCAATCGCCGGGCCATCGAGCCGGCCGGTGGCTTCGTTGGGTTCGACCGTATCGACGGTGAGTACACCGAGAAACTTGCCGCTATCGCGATCGACGATTTTGAACTCCATCCCCTTCACCACGCTGTCGGCAGATCCGACGGAAATCGTGGCGTACGGGATCCCCGCGATGGTGCGGGTGGCGCGAATCACGCCGTTAATCGGTGGGGCACCGGCGGCGAGGCCCGACGGGGTTTCTAGAATGGCCGGGACATTGCCGCCCATGTCTTTCAGCGCTTTGCCGAGCTTGCCGGATTGATTTTGCGCTTCAGCAAATTGCTCGGCGAGGAATCGCCGTTCGCGTTCGGTGACTTCCAGCTTGTTGGTAAGATCGCTGATCGTCAGCGACTGCTCGGCACCCTGCTTCGTAAGATTGTCGTTGTTTCCGCGGAGCGATGCGACCATGTCCTGCAGCTTGCTCTTCGTGTCTTCGCTGCTCTTGAGCGCCTCGGTCAGTCTACTTAAGTCGGCCGATTGCAGGGCGAGTTGCGATTGCGCCTTGGCCACTTCGGCATCGCGGTCGGCGACGAACTTATTGGCGCTGTCGCGCGCCTGTTTCATCTGCTCAATTTGGTTCGTGGCACTCTTAAAATTCTCCCGGGCGGCCAGTTCGGCCGCGTCGGCGGCGGCCTTGAAGTTGTCGGCCTTTTGCCTCTCCAGCGCAAACGATGCCTTGGCAACCTCGGCGGCCTTCTTGGTATCTTCAACGGTGTTCACATAAGTGACGAACGCAGCCGAAGATACGATCGACAGCACGACCAATAAAACGACGAATATTTTCGTCAGGGCACTCAAGGGCGGCTCCTTGGATTGACGGTGTCAAACAATGGTGTTACGGCCTCTGGCCGCGCCTAGGTCGCGCAATCTTCACACAAAAAGACCGCCGCGTCCAACGCTCGAAACGTCATCGTATTCTACCGCACTTGGGAGTCAAGTTTGAACTGGACTTACGTCAACAGTCCGTCCACGTTCGGTCGCCGAAGTATCACACACCTACCGCACGGCTAAAACTCAACGCCGACGATGCCGCACTCAAACACCAGCGTGCCGTTGACGATGCCCTGCGTTTTGCAGCCGATGCGCCGGTGGCGCTCCCAGTCCTGCTTGCACAACACGTAGAGCCGCTGCCCGGGCACGACTTGCTGGCGGAATTTGCAGGTTTCGACCCCGCCGAAGCCGGTGAAGCCCTTCCATTTCTTGAACTTTTTGGTGTAGAACGATGCGACCTGCGCCGCCAGTTCGATCATCAGCACGCCTGGAAACAGCGGCCGGCCGGGGATGTGGCCGGAGACCCAGAATTCGTCATCCCTGATATCGCGGAAGCCGATCAGCTCGTGCTCCGGTTCGTTCACATGAACGATGCCCTGCAGCATTTCAAAGGCGTCGCGATGCGGGTTGACTTGCCGGATAACATCAGGCCCATACAGGACGCGTTGAAGATCGATGCCTTCAAGATTGATTATAAATTGCGGAGGCATAGGTGATGATCAATCCGATTCGCGCCAATTAGCACTGCCCCAACGGGGCCGTACGCTCCAACGACATTGCCCACAACCCAACGGCCCCGTTTTGATCTCCCGCGACGCCGCAAGCGGACGAAGTGAAGATCGAAACGAGGCCGATAAGCTATTAATTTATATGAACTTACAAATCAGCCGTTGGTCCCGGCGTTCGGGGTCGCTTCCGGCTCCTCGCGGCCTTCGAGGATCTTTTTGCGCACTTCCTGAGCCGCGGCTTTGATGTCCTGCATCTTCTTGCGGGCGCGCGTGCCAGCGGCCTTGTTCCCGCCGCGGGCCTTGGATACATCGTCTTCTGCTTCGGCGACCATCCGCTTGAGTGTGTCGAATTCTTCCATGCCTGTTGCCTCCGGTACCTTAGACCATCAATAAGTCGAGCGACGATACGCATCGCACGGGCCTTGTCAAATGCCCGAGAACGCGGTTTATGCCTCGCGAACGTGTTTGTGGAAGGCCTGACGCAACTTTTTGGTGATTGGGCCCGGCTCGCCCGCGCCGACCAAGCGATGGTCTACTTTCGTGATCGCAATCACTTCAACCCCGGTTCCGGTGGCAAAAAATTCGTCTGCCACATAGACGTCAAACCGGCTCAGCGACCGCTCGATGCACGCCAGGCCCGCCTTTCCAGCCAGTTCCATGATGACGCGCCGGGTGACGCCTTCGAGCGTGCCATCAATTAACGGCGGCGTGTGGAGCTTGCCGTCGCGCACCACAAACACATTGGCCGCCGACAGTTCGGACACATTGCCCAAGTGGTTCAACACCATCGCATCGTGTGCCCCCGCGTCGCCGGCCTCCTGCTTGGCCATCACATTGTTCAGGTAGTTAAGACTCTTGATGCGCGGGCTGGTGGCGTTGTTGTGGTTCCGCGTCCAACTGCTCGTAATGACGTCAATGCCCTTCTGATATAGTTCCGCATGATACATCGTGATCTGGTCGGCGATAATGAATGTGACGGGTTTCGGCGCTTTTTTGGGATCAATCCCCAAATCCCCCGGCCCGCGGCTGATGACGGGGCGAATGTAGCAATCGGTGAAGTTGTTGGCCTTTACCGTTTCGTTGATCGACGCCTTCATCTGCTCCGGCGAATAGGGGCAGTTAAGCCGAATGGCCTTGGCGCAATCAAAAAGCCGCCGCACATGAGCATCGAGCTCAAAGACCTTGCCGTTGTAGGCCCGAATGCCTTCGAACACGCCGTCGCCGTACAGCAATCCATGGTCGTAGACGCTGACGAGCGCTTTTTCCTTATCGACGAGTTGTCCGTCGAGCCAGATTTTCAGGGACATGGGTACCTCCACCAGTGGGATTCTACGCGAACCGCGACTTTACCGGAATGCCGATGCCGCACGGGCGGAGCGTACAGTTGTGCCATAAAAAATTGTAACGCTGGGGTTCGACTCCGCGAAGGCGCAAGCGTTGATCAACTGCCGTGTGGCGTAGGAAGTCGCTTGCGCCTTCGCGGTAGTGCCATTGGCGGTGTTATTTCTCATTCAGCCTTCGACAAAACACCATCCTTCAGCACCAGCACCCGATCGGCGGTGCGGGCCAGTGCGCGGTCGTGAGTGACCATGATGATCGTCTGGCCGACGCCGTGAAGCTTTTCCAGCACCGCCATAATCTGCCGGCCGGTGTCAGAATCGAGGTTGCCAGTCGGCTCGTCGGCGAACAGCACTTTGGGCTTATTGATCAACGCTCGCGCAATGGCCACCCGCTGGCGTTCCCCGCCCGATAGCTGCGACGGGCGGTGCTTCAATCGATGATCCATCCCCAGCGACTGCAAAATGCCGCTCGCGGCTTCGCGAAGTTCTGCGCGTCGAGCCCGAAACGAAAACCAGGAGTGCTCCACCATCGCCGCCAGCAGCGTATTCTCCAGAACATTCAGCTCCGGCAACAGGTGATAGAACTGGAAGACGAATCCAAACTCCCGATTCCGCACGCCGGCACGCGTGTTGCCCGATTCGGTCGCCAGATCGCGTCCCGCGTATTTGACCGTGCCCGCATCGGCCGTATCCAGGGCGCCCATGATGTGCAGCAGCGTGCTCTTTCCCGAGCCGCTGCGTCCTTCGATCGCGATGAACTCGCCGTCGCGGACGGTGAGGTCGCAGCCTCTAAGAACCTTGATCGCGCTCTCACCCATAACGAAGGTTTTGACGATGCCCTGCGCGCGCAGGATCGTCGCGGTCGAAGTCTTCGGAGGTTTGTCGAGCGTTTGAGCCATTCGATTCTGATTTAGCCGCGGATGAACGCTGATGGACGCAGATAAGATAAGATCAGTTTACTTTAATTGTCATCTCGAACGGTAATCTGGAGGAACCTACATGTCTCGATATTGCAATCGATTGAAACGCATCAGGAATCAACGCACCTCGACAGATGGGCTTCGCGAGTGCAAGTCGGAATGACAATACATGATCTGCTCATATCTGCGTTAATCTGCGTTAATCTGCGGCTAAAAAAACTTACTCCCACCGCAGCGCCTCGACCGGGTTGAGCCGTGCCGCGCGAATCGCCGGTACCAGCGCGCCGATCACGCTCGCGACCACCGCTACGCAGAAGATCACGATCATCTCGTTCGGGTTGAGCGTATTCGGGATTGTATCAAACGCATAAGTCTCCGCGTCCCAGATTTTCACGCCCATCACCTTTCCCATTATTTCGTGCAGCCAGTTGATGTTCTTCACGATCAGATAGCCCGCCAGTGTGCCCAGAATTGCTCCCGTCAATCCGATCGCCAGCCCATAGCCTAGAAATATCTGCGCTACACCCGCAGACGTCGCGCCCACACTCTTGACGATGCCGATGTCGCGCGTCTTTTCCACCACGATCATGAAGAAGATGCAGAAAATGAGGAACACCGCCACGATGCTGATGATGCCGAACAGCATCGTCACCAGCACCTTTTCGCGTTCGACGGCGCCGATGAACTTGGCATTCACTTCCTGCCACACCATCACCTTGATCGGCGCGTTGAACGAGGCCGTTTCCCCGCCGCCTTCGAATGGGAGGTTATGAGCTTTGGCTACTGCTTGAACGATCGCTTCAATCTTCGATCGAGTGGCGTCGATATCAGCGCCGAGGTTAAGGCCGATGGCGATCTCGTTGGTGCGCGCCGGCTCTTCGCCGAAGGCTTCCATGCGCAGGTCTTTCTGCAACAGTTCGAACGGGACGTAGACGGTTTTGTCGTCGATCTGCCAGATTTTCGTCCGGCTGTCATCCACAACCCAATACGGCCGCTGCACTTTATTGTTGATGTCGACGCCACTGGTCTGCTCATCGATGCCCAGAACCGTGATGGTCATGGGCAGGCGATACGCCATCTGCGGGCGTTTTAGATCGCCGTTCTCGTCTTTGCGCGCGATGACGTATGTGCCCACGATCACGCCAGGCCACTCCGCGGGATCGGTCACGGCGGTGGGGGCGGCTTCGCGATACTCGCTCGCCGCCAGCGGCAGTGCGAAGCCCGCCGGCTGGGTGGTCGCGCCGCCCTTCAGTTCGTACTGTCGATGGAGCGATTGCGCAAACCCATTCACGCGCGCCATTTTCTCCGCTTGGATGCCGACTACCTGCACCACATCGCGGTACCCGCCGATCTTCATCAACGCGCCGCTGCGCAGAATCGGGGCGGCGCCGTTGACCTCCGGCAGTTTTTCGATCTTGTCGATCATCTCCTGATAATGCGTAAACCCCGCCAGCGACCCCGGCCGACCCACGACAATGTCGCCCGTCGCGCCGTGAAAGCCCTCTTTAAACATCCGCAACCACCCACCCATGACACTGATGACGACCAATACCATGGCGGTACACAAAATCACCGCGAGCAGGCTCACCCACGCGATGCGGCGCTTGCGGAGGTATTTGAGGATGAGGGTGAGTTTGTACAAGAGGCTCAAACGCCGAAAGACATCAGCCCACGGAGGCCTTTGTCGATCATCTTTGGCAGCGTCGTTTTATGGGTACGAGCGTACGCTTTTACCTGCTTCAATAACTCTTCGTCGAGGTGAATGATGATTTTCGTTTCCCCATCGCCGAGATAGAGCGATATTGAAGGACCATCACCATTACGCGATCGTGCGCACCGCGCACGCTCCCTTGTCGACATAGCCCGCAGTTGACTTCGCGGTGTGGGCTTGTCGAATTGCTTCACGTCGGCATCGCGCTCGGCGTCAGTCATTTCCCAGAATGTCTTCTTCGCGATTTTCTTGGTGATGGTCGGCATTTGAATAATCAGGCTATCGCCTGCGTCGAAAGATTCGTTTCTCGTCCCACGTTAATTCACGGGCGTGGATGATGTACGTGATTTTAGCACCCTCCTCCAGTTTCAGTAAGTCCATCCATGTTAGATTCTCAATTTCGATTCGCTCCGGCGGCAACTCAACATAGACGACTTGGAGCAGCCTTCCATCCACCGTCGGACCCCAGACAGACAGTTTATCGTCGCCCGCTGGCTGGGGGTCCGGCTGCCGCATGTGTTCAATAGCGTATCGTGACTCATTTTCAGTGACACCATGACGAGTCGCGTGATCACGATTCCATGCGTCCCAGTAGAAGATCATCCGTTTTCCACCGGCCGCATCAGCGGGAATAGAATCACATCGCGAATGCTCTCCGCGCCGGTGAGCATCATGATGAGCCGATCGATCCCCAGCCCCATCCCCCCCGCCGGGGGCATGCCGAACTTCAACGCGTTGAGGAAGTCTTCGTCAACCTTCTGCTGCTCTTCCTTGTCCCCCACTTGCTGCTGAAACTGCGCCGCCTGCACGTCGGGATCATTCAATTCAGTATAACCGGGCGAAATTTCAGCGCCGTTGATGGCCAGTTCGTATACATCCGCGAAATACCGATCGTCCTTACACGGCCGCGCGAGTGGGATGACGACGCTCGGCACGTGCGTCACATAGCATGGATCGACAAGCGTCGGCTCGACCAACTTTTCGTACAACTCCGTCAACTGTTCGGCGGGGTTGTCCTGATGTTTCAGATCTTTGCCGTGATTCTGGTCGCGCAGTTTCTGCAACAGATCGCTTGGAATCGGCTGCTTATCGAACTTCCACCCCGTCCGCTCTTCAACCAAATCCGCCATCCGCCGCCGCGGCCAGCGTTGCCCCGCTGGCTTGCTCAAATCACCTTCAAGATTAATCGTCCTCCCCTCTGTGCCCTCTGTGCCTCTGTGGCTAATTCGAAGTGTGCCAAGCACATTCATGGCCACCGTGCAGATCATGCTTTCGACCAGCTCCGCCATCGTCTCCCACGAGCCGTATGCCTCGTACGCTTCGAGCATGGTGAACTCGGGGTTGTGTTTCGGGCTCATCCCTTCGTTGCGGAAGTTGCGGTTGAGCTCGAAGATTTTCGGCATCCCGCCGACTAAGAGGCGCTTGAGGTACAGTTCAGGCGCGATGCGCATGAAAAGATTCAAATCGAGCGCGTTCATCTTGGTGGTGAACGGGCGGGCGTTCGCGCCGCCGTGCAGGGTTTGCATCATCGGGGTTTCGACTTCCACAAACCCGCGGCCGCGGAGGAAATCGCGGATTTCCTGCACGATGGCGATGCGCTGCTTGGCCATCGTCATCACTTCCGGGTTCGCCCACAGATCGACGTACCGCTGCCGATACCGCAATTCGACATCCGAAAGCCCCTCCCACTTCGCCGGCGGGGACAGCAGCGCCTTGCTCGCCATCGAAACGCTTGTGGCCCAGATGGAAATTTCACCTTTGTTGGTCTGCCCGAGCGGGCCTTCGACGACGATCTGATCGCCCAGATCGAGCAAGTCGCGCACCTGCCAGCCGAGCTCGCTTAGCTTTTGCTTGTTCAGCCCGACCTGCAAATCACCGCTGGCGTCGCGCAGCGTGATGAAGCTGAGCTTGCCCATGTCGCGCTTCAGAATGATCCGACCGGCGGCCTTCACCACCGGCCCGCCTTCGTGGCCCATCTCGGGCTTGAACATCGCCCTGATTTCCGCAAGCGAAGTCAGTCCTTCGGTGCGCTGCCCGTAAGGATCGACGCCGATCTCCCGCAGCTTGTCGCGCTTGACACGCCGCTCCTGCTCGTATTGATTCTGTTCGTCTGACATATAAGTGTGCTCGAAAACGCGAGGATGATAGGCGGTTTGACCGAAAGTAAAAAGGCGTGATGTCTCAACCGGCCGAGTCGCAGAGTTGGAACCGCAGATTAACGCAGATTAACGCAGATATTCTTCTTCGGAATCTGCGTTCATCTGCGTTCATCTGTGGTTCCCTTTGTCTTTGTTTTTTCCTCTCCGCTTACGTTTTTGAGACGATGGCCGAGGCCGAGCCGGCCACCTACGAATCGCGGCATTACACGATTATCAGCGATCTTGATCGCGCGATGACACTCGACATCGGCCGCCGCGCCGATGCGATGTATGAGGAATATTCGCGCCGGCTCAGCGATTTTGCCCCGCCGGCCGACGCGCCGCGGTTTGAGATTCGGCTGTTTGATCGCAAGCGAGAATATCTGAAGCTCACCGGCGACCGCTTCACCAACACCGGCGGGATTTTCATGTCCGGCCGGAACATCCTGGCTGCTTATATCGAAGAGCAGGGTGCCGAGAACCTGCGGCGCACGCTGCAGCACGAGGCGTTTCATCAGTTCGCGTTCACCAACATCAGCCCGAACATTCCGGTGTGGCTCAACGAAGGCCTGGCGCAGGTTTTTGAAGAAGGCATCTTCACCGGCAAAGGCTTCCAACTCGGCGAAGTTGCGCCTCGGCGGGTGCGGCAACTGCAATACGACGTGAAAGAGAAGCGTCTCACGCCGTTCCGCACGTTTCTTGCCATGTCGGATCAGCAGTGGCAAGCCAGCCTGCGCGACCGTGCCTTGGCTGCGACCAACTATAATCAGGGTTGGGCAATGGTGCATTTTCTGATCTTTTCGCAGAAGGAAGGCAAGTTCCTTTATCGAGAAAATCTGGTTGATTGGCTCCGTCGCATTCATGCCGGCGAAGACCCAACGGAAGCCTTCACCCGCGCGTTTTCCGACAACATCGACGGCTTCCAAACCCGCTTCGCCGAGTTTGCAAGAAAGCTCGAATCGACTCCGCAGGCGCGGGCGGTGGAACACCAGACCGTCCTGGCCGACCTGCTGATCGAGCTGCGCAACCGCGGCCAGACGTTCGAAACCGTGCCGCAGTTTCGCGACGAGATCGTTCGCGGGCGCTATCGCATTCAATACACCAAAGGCCAGATCCAGTGGCAGACCGCCGACGATCCTTCGATCTACTTCGCCGACTTAAGCGGCAAGCCCTACTCCACCAACGAGCTTTTCTTTGAAGCCAACCGCGACGGTGCGCTGCCCGACTTAGTCGCCCGTCCGATGACCACCCTGCCTCTGCGCACTCGGTTCTACCGGCTCGATGGCAAGATTGAGCGCGAAACACTCGTCGAACCGGCCAAGCGACGCTAGACTGGCAACATGGTCACGCAGCAACCGGTCATCGCCTATGTGGGCCTGGGGTCGAACCTGGGCGACCGCAAAGCCCACCTGTTCACCGCGCTATCACTCCTCACCGAAACCGACGGCGTGCGCGTGCTACAAACCAGCTCATTCCTGGAAAACCCAGCCGTCGGCGGCCCGACGGATTCGCCGCCGTTCCTCAATGGCGTGGTGGAGATCGAAACCACCATCGGCCCGCACGCGTTGCTGCAACGACTCATGGAAATCGAACAAGCCCTCGGCCGGCAGCGCCGGGTGAAGTGGGAGCCGCGCGTCATCGATCTCGACATCCTCCTGTTCGGCGAACAGATCATTTCCAGCGACGACTTAGTCATCCCCCATCCGCTCATGCACGAACGCCGCTTCGTCCTCGAACCGCTCGCCGAAATCGCGCCCAATGCCACGCACCCCGTATTGCAGATGACGGCCAAGGGATTGCTGGAGAGCATTTAGCCATGGACCCCGATCAATCGAACAATACATTGGTGCTGGACACCAGCGCCGTCTTGGCAGTGGCGCTGGCTGAACCCGGAAAAGCCCGTATACTCGAAGCAACTTCCGGAAGTCTTCTGGTCTGCGCTGAGTCAATTGATTTTGAGGTCGGTAATGCGCTCTCATCATTGTTCAAATCCAAAAAACTGGAACTCGGAAAGGCCCTCGAATCACTGGCCGCATACCGCAAGATGATTTTCACGCGACACCCAGTTAATCTTGAAGCCGCAGTCCACTTGTCCCACAAGCTGAACATCTATGCGTATGATGCCTATGTGTTGGAAGTGGCGATAACATTTCAATCACCGATCGTGAAACTTGACAGACGGTTAGCCAATCACGCCCGGGCGCTATCTGTCTCCGTTGTGGAGGTCTGATGTCGATATACCTTGAAGAATCTCCGCCTACGATGCGAGAACTGCTTGATGCGGCGGCGCGTGAAGGCGAGGTCCGCATTCGAACCAAGGATGGACGCATATTTCTTGTTCGACCCGTGCCACCTGACAAGTCGGGGCTTGACGTACCAAGCGTTAACGCAAACATCACACGAGACGAAATCGTTGAAGTCATCAGACAATTCCGCGAGCGTCGACTGCCCGAGTAATGCAAATCCTGACAACCATTCAGTCGCTTCGCGGCGAAAGGCGATGTCTTCGTGATCTTCTCGCCTTGGTGCCCACCATGGGCGCATTGCACGAAGGCCATCTCACCCTCATTCGTCACGCCAAAACACTTGCGCCGATCGTCGCGGTCAGCATTTTCGTCAACCCGGCGCAGTTCGGGCCGAAGGACGACTTCAACCGATATCCCCGCCCGATCGAAGACGACCTTGAGAAGTGCCGCGCCGCCGGGGCCGACATGGTGTTCAACCCAACGCCGGCGGAGATGTATGGCGAAAACCCCAAACCCGTCGTCATTGATATTCCGCACCTCACCGAGCCGCTCGAGGGCAAACACCGGCCGGGGCATTTCCGCGGCGTGTGCCAGGTGGTGGCCAAACTCTTCAACGTGGTTCAACCCGATCGCGCCGTGTTTGGGCTGAAGGACTACCAGCAGTTCGCCGTGCTGGCGGCGATGGTGCAGTTGCTCAACTTCCCGGTGGAGATGATCGGCCATCCGACGATTCGTGAACCCGACGGCCTGGCGATGAGCAGCCGCAACGCGTTCCTTTCGCCGATCGAGCGCCGGCGGGCGCTGTCGATCAGCCGCGCGCTGTTCACTGCCAAACTGCAGTTCATCGACCACGGCATCACGCAAACCAGCCGACTCGCCGCAACGATGCAGCACACCCTGCTCCCCCCCGCCGCCAACGCGCTCACGCCTGATGGCGACCTCGGCCGAGTACCCGTGAGCATCGATTACGTCGCCGCCGTCGATGCTGTCACACTCATGCCGGTCGAACTGGTGAAGCAACCGACGCTGCTGGCCATCGCCGCGCGCGTCGGTGCAACACGGCTCATTGATAACATCGTGCTCACACCAGTTTGACAACGCACAACCCACAACCGACAACCAGCAACACCCATGTGGCAAGACCTTTTTCGCATTCCACTCCCGTTTTCCCTGCCGGTCATCGGCGATGAACTGGTGATCCACGGCTTCGGCCTCATGCTCGTGATTGGCTTCCTCGCCGCGATGGAACTGGCCCGTTACCTGGCACGCAAGAGCCGAATCAACCCCGAGCTTTTTGCCAACGCCGCGTTGATCGGGCTGGTCGCCGGCATCCTTGGATCGCGGCTCTCGCACGTGCTGGAGAATCTGCCGGACTACACGCGCTCCGACCTTACTTTCGCGCAGAACTTCGGAAACGCCGCCAACATTACCTCCGGCGGGCTGACTTATTACGGCGGGTTTATTCTCGCGTTCATTACGCTTGTGGCTTACGCGCTGTGGAAGAGAATCCCGCTGCGCGCCGGTATGGATATCATTGCGCCGTGCCTTATGGTCGGCCTGGCATTCGGGCGCATCGGCTGTTTCCTGAACGGCTGTTGTTTCGGCGCGGTGTGCAACGTGCCTTGGGCGATGAGCTTCCCCTACGGCTCGCCGCCGTACATGGAACATGTTGAACAGGGCAAGGTGCATGTGCCTCCACAGTTGGTTCAAGTTGACCGCGACGGCAACCCCGTTCCGATCGATCCGGCAAAGCTGCGGTCGCCCGAGCTTAAATCACTCCAGCCGCTCGCGGCGGTGCAGCGGTCGATGCGCATTCACCCGACCCAACTCTATAGCGCCATCACCGCATTCACACTGGCCGGGTTGCTCATATCTCACTTCACCCTCCCGCACGCGCCCGGGCGCACGTTTGCGTTAATGATGATGCTTGAAGGCGCCGCCCGGTTTTCACTGGAACTGGTCCGCGTCGAGCCGCCGGTGGTCGGCGGGTTAAGCCTCAGCATGGTTCTCTCCATCGCACTGGCGGTTGTGGGCGTCGTGCTCTGGTTTATTTTCCGGGCGCCCGCTCGCCAAACGCTTCCTACTACCGCGGCAACGCCGGCCGCGGCGGCGTAGTCATGGCCCAGGTCGTCTTCATGCGCGCGGTGAACGTCGGCAAGCACCAGCGATTCAGCGTCAGCGCGCTGGCGAAACAGTTGGCTGCGCTGGATGTCGTCAACATCGGTGCGGTTGGCACGCTGGTCGTCCGCAAGAAGATCGCCGCCGTCGCGTTGAGCGCGGCAATCTGGAAGCACACGCCCTTCAAGCCCGAACTTTTGATCGTCGACGCCAAACTCATCGCGCCGATTATTCAGGCCGAACCCACAAACCTCCCTTCCGCCGACGGTCTTGAGATCGAACGGCTCGTCTCCATCGTCGCTAAACCGATCAAACCAACGCCAAAACTGCCCATCGACCACCCAGCCACCGGCCCGTGGCAAGTGCGGCTGACGCGCGTCGCCGGCCCACTCATCGTCAGCCACTTCCGCCGCAATATTGCTCGACTGGCCTACCCGAACGAGGTGATCGAAAAATCGCTCGGCGTCTCCAGCACCATGCGGAATTGGAACACGATGCTCAAAATCTTGACCGTGTTGCAGGCTTCGGCCGCCGACGGGGTCGGTTAAAAAGATGTTTGCGGGACCCGAATCACCTCCGCAACAATTTGTATTCACTTATCCTGCCAATAGTTACGGCGTCTACCCGTCGCACCGTGAGACCGAAAATCAGGTCCAAACCGGGCTCCAAAGGGGTCCCAAAGAGGTCCAAACCGTGCCCAAACCGTGCCCAAACCGTGCCCATTTCGTACCCTTTCCGGTCCCAAACCGCACCTCTTCCGTGCCCGGGCCGCTGGTAAACCGTGCCCGATTCGTATCCGTTTCGTACCGGATCGTTGCTATTTTTTCGCCTGCTTTCTGATCGTCGGTCGGCCTGATCTCACCCGTTTCTCGACTGGGGGGTTACCGTCTTGCATGATACCAAACATTTATCAAACAAGCAAGGTAATCATGGCCAGAATGACCGCCGCACCCAGAGCAATCGCATGTGCCCCGATTTAAGAGCCACAAGCGTCAGCGACCGATGTATTTTTACGGGAATCGATCGCAGTGCTGATGGAATCGGGTCGCTGACGCTCGCCGCTCGTTACATGCGCTTGCCCTGCCGCCGCGCGGACTCATTTGTGGTAATTACTTGACCGCAAATTCATTTTGACACGAAGTTGAATTTTATCAAACGCGATTTGCCGCAAAAGAAAAGTCATCGCCAAAATGATGCGTTAGACCCACCGACCGCCGACAAGGTGCGGTACGCGTGGCAACGGCAAAAGCCGGGCGAGATTGACTCTCGCCCGGCGCATGCCCCTCCGGTTCCAGGCTCATCGGTCATGCCTCTACACTATCGCTCCGGAACTCAGCAGCAGGTCGTCGATCACGGTTTGCTCAGACCGCGACTCGATTGAACCAACCGGAATCGTGCTGAACGGATTCATCGACGACGCGACCGCCCCCACCATCGACGACGCCGGGGTTTCGACCGCGCGGGGCAGGTCTGCCGGGACGTTCAACCCGAAGTTGGCCGCCAACGCGGTGAAGTCGTCCAGGTTGACGTTCGCATCGTAGTTGGAATTGCCCCGCGACCAATTGGCCGGCGTGCCGAACGCGGCTGCAAGACGGGTGAAGTCGTCTAAGTTCACCCCGCCGCTTAAATCGGCGTCGCCGTATAGCGTGTAGCGGATGAGGAAATCGCCCGCCGCCACCGCCGATCCGAAGAATGCCGCCGCGCCCACTTCGCTGGCGAACCCGTAACCGAGCGCGTCGTTGGCGGGGCCACCGGCGGCCGCGGATGAGAAGATGGCCGGCTGCGCCGCAGTTGTCCACGCGCCGGCGGCATAGCCGGTGACGAGCCTCGGACGATAAGTCCCCTCCGCCGCCGCCGCGCGATCGATGAATCCGCCGTTGGAGAGATCGAGCCGGCCGTTGATGGAACTGGTTTGCGTATCAACCAGCAGCTTGCTGGCATTCAGCGAAAGCAGGCCGCCCAGACCGATGTTCACCAGCGCCAGATCCTGGTTGTTGGCAAACCGCGCCGATGCCGTGCCGACGGCGTCGGCGTTGATGTTCACGTTATCCAGCCCGGCCCCGCCATCGAGGGTGATGACGGCGTTATTGCCCACCACATTCAGGTTATCGGCCCCGCCGTTGCCCTTCAACAGATAGGCCGTCGCGCCGAACGTGCTGTTGACAGTCACGGTGTTCGCCACGCCGCTGCCCTCGAGCGTGAAGTTTTCCAGCGTGCCATAGGTAAGCGTCGACGCCCAATCGGTCGCGGTCACGTTCACGTTGGTAATCGTCCAGGTCTCAGAGGCCGTATCTGCGGTGTCGTTGATGGTCATTGCATCCACGCCGGATTCGCCGTTCACGACGACATCGCCGTAGAGATCGCCGTTCACGTCACCGGCGGCGACAGAAACCGTGTCGTTCCCGGCACCGGCGTTGATGGTGAGATTTTCAGCCGTCGTGCTGCTGCCGATGCTGTTGATGTTAAACGTGCTGTTGCCCGCGCCGGCGTCGATGCGCACGTTGTCGATGGTCGGGCCGAAGAAGCTGGTGAGCAGGTCGCCCAAGCCGGTGTCTTTGTGAACCGATCCCGCCGTAATCGTCCAGGTGTTGTCGCCTGCATCAAGCGTATCTTCGATGACGGCCACGTTGGTGCCAATGCCGCCCAGAACAAGCACGTCGGCGGTGATGTTGCTGTCGAAGTCGCCGTTGCCGACGTTGATGATGTCGTCGCCGTCGTCGCCGAGCACAAAAGTCAGGATGTTGGTCTGATCGATGTTGATCGTGTTGTTGCCGTTGCTGCCGTTGATCAGCAGATTTTCCGTGCCGGTGTGGAAGACATCCGCGCCGTTGAACGGCAGCACAACGTGGCCGTTGGTGGCCGTGTAGGTTCCCGTTCCGCCGAAGGCCGTGTCGGTGATGTTGACATCGTCGCTGGTGCCCGTCCCGCCGTTGAACGTGATGTCCGATCCGAAATTGAACAGGAAGCTGGTGCCGTCGTTGACGTTGAGCGAGTCGTCCCCGGCAAAGCCGTTGATGGTCAGCGGGCAGCTTGAAGATGTGCTGAGCACGGTGATGTTGTTGCTTAACGCGTTGCAGTTAAGTACGAGAGACTCAGACGTTGAGTAGTTGAAGATGCCGGCGCCGCCCTTGTCGAGGCTGTTGTTATCGAGGTTGTAATCCAGCCCGACGCTGCCCTGGTCGTTGATGATAATGTCGTCGGTCCCCGCGCCGCCCTGGAACGTGAGGGAGGACAGCAGGTTGGAATCGAAATTGTTGTTGAAGAACCCGCTGAACGAATCGTCGCCCGATCCGCCGGTGAGGGTGACGTCCAGAAAACTGCTGAGCTGCGGAACGCTCCAGGTGTCGTTGGCGTTGCTGCCGAGGATGACCATCTGTTCAGTAGTGCTGGTGGCGACGACACGGCCGGTGCCGAAGCTCGGCTTGGTGAACGCGTTGCCCGAGACTTGGTAGGTATCGTTACCGATGTCGGTACTGTCGTTGATGCGAACCAAGTCCGTGCCCGCCCCGCCGGAGAAGCTGACGCTGTCCGAATCGATCGCCGTGTCGAAGTCTCCTGTGCCGACGACGAGGGTGTCATTGCCGTTAAACCCGTTGAAAATGTAATTCACGGTGGCGTCGGCGGAATTGAGCAGAAATGTGTCGTTCTGAGGATTGCCAGTGAGGGTGATCGACTCGATGTCGGCGTTGTTGTAGTTAAGGACGCCGCTGGTGGACGAAGCGGTCTTCTGCACCGTGCTGCTCGTGATGGTATAGGTGTCGTTGCCGATTTCGTCCAGGAAGTCAAAGAAACTGACGCCGTCGGTCCCCGCCCCGCCGTTGACTGTGACATTGCCTTGCACGCCGGTGTTGATGTCGTCTACGTCACCGTCGCCGATTTGAATGAAGTCATTGCCGTTGCCGGCGTTGATGATCACCGGCACATCGGCCTGAATGCCGTAGAGGAAAATATCATCGTCGCCGTCTTCGCCGTCGATGACGATGGAAGTGACTTCGGTGTTGTTGAAGGTGCTGGTCCACGCCGGAAAATCGCCTGCGCCGGAAAGCGCTTGCGTGCCGGGAACATCGACCGGCACATCGACCGAAACCGTGATGGTGCTGCCGTTGGTGCTGATGAAAATTTGGTCGTTGCTGATCGGGCTGCCCGAATGCGCGTCGCCACCGCGTACGGTGAGTACGCCGGTGGTGCGATTGAGGTTGGCGTAGAAGGTGCCGAACGCTTCTGGGTCGATGATGCTGTAGCCGTAAGCGTCGCGCAGCACGTGGGCCATGGCCCAGCTTGGAAGAATGCGTTGCCCGCCCGCGTAGGATGCGTTGCCGGCATCTTCGCTGCCCTGCCACAGTTGCCCGCCGAAGTTGAGCGGTGTCGGTCGCACGCCGGCGCTGTGGACGACATTGCCCCAGCTTGCGGCGTTCTGGTCGCCGCTGTTGTAGCTGGTCATGAGGTGATCGACGGTGGGCCCGTTGAAGACCCAGAAATCACCGAACGATCCGCCGCCCTCGGCGTTGTCGTTGACTGCGGTATTGGTGGCCAGCCCACTGGATTCGAGGCGATAGCCGTTAAAACTCCCGCCGCTGTTGTTCTTGTCGCTGATCAGGCCCAGAACGTGCGTCATTTCGGCAATGACGACAGAGTAAAAGTCAGAGCCAATGCCGGTCCCTCTGCCGGCGAATGCGTTATCGATTGCATCGTTGAATTCGCCGTGATCTTCGGGATTGGCATCGAGATACCAACCGTTGGAGTCATTGACGTCTGGAAATACCGCCGGATTGCCGGCGTTGAGCGTGAAGCTGCCGGTACGCGGTTTTCCATCCGCCGGCGCGGTGGCATCGGGCGCGCCCGCCCCGCCGAAACCGGTGCCGCCGATGGAAATGTTGACCTGCAGCGAAGTGGTTCCGTCGGCCCGATTCCAACTGGTGATGACCTGCTCCCAATCGTTCAAAGCCGCATCCACCACCGCGCGTGCGGTGCCGGCACTCGTACCGAAGGTGGCGGCGAAATTGTCGCTGGCCAGCCCGCGGTTGCTCCAGACAATACTGACGGCCTCCGGCCCGCTTTCGGGCGCCGCCGCGGCAATGTTATCTTCAATTTTCTGATCCCACGCGGGCGCTGCAATCATCGCCTCGTGCGGCAGGCCGCACATCATCACGCGGCGCTCGATCGCCTCGCAGGCGGTGAAAAGTGAACGATTACGAGCGCGCGTTGAACCCGAAGTTGAAGTACGAAACGACATGTAAACCTCCGAAGAAACCCGACAAGACCGGCTGGCGATGTGCCATCGCCGGATAATGCGCTGCAACCTAGTGCGACAACCGGCCGCGATAGGGATCATTTTGCAATGCAGAAATTCTGCGCTGGATCAATTTTAGTCGCTAGCGCGCAAGCAAACGATGATGGACGGACAATCTAAACTCCTCTTCGTGCCTTGGTGTACTTCATGGTTACCAACCTACCTTGCAAATGCCCATTCGACAAAGCTCCCGCGCGGCGGTCGGGCACGCGCGGGAGCATCGATACGCTTCAATCGACAAGTCGAGTTTTCAGGCGACCAGTTCCTCTCGTTCAACCAATGATTCCTCGCCGATGGGCTTCTGGCTGAACGGCGAACCCGAAGGCGCCACCGAAGCGCGTGGCAAGCCCGCCGGTGCCGACAACCCGAAGTTCGCTGCCAACGCGGTGAAATCGTCGAGGTTTACATTGGCGTCATAATTAGAGTTGCCACGCGACCAATTACCCGCCAGCCCGAACGCCGCGGCCAGGCGGGTGAAGTCGTCGAGGTCGACGTTGCCGCTTAAATTGGCATCGCCGTAGAGCGTATAACGAATGACGTGATCGCCCCCCGCGACGGGCACGCCGAACAGGGTGGCCAATCCCAACTCTGCGCCAAAACCATAACCCAGCGCGTCATTAAGGGCGGCGCCGGCGGCCATTGAAGAAAAGATTGCCGGCTGCGCCACCGTCGTCCACGCGCCGGCGGCGTAGCCGGTGGTGAGGAGGTTGCGGTACGTATTCTGATTCGCCGGGGCACGGTCAATAAACCCGCCGTCGGCCAGATTCATTCTTCCGTTGAACGTTGCGCCAACAGTGTCGATAACATGATCGCCGGCGTCCAGATTAAGCAGCCCTCCGACAAAGATATTCAGTGACTGCAAATCCTGATTGTTCACGAACCGCGCCGTTGCCGTTCCGACTGCGTCGGGGTTGACATTGACCACATCCAACCCTGCGCCACCGTCGACGATAACCGGGACGTTGTTGCCGATGATGTCAAAGTTGTCGATGCCGTTGTTGCCGTTGAGACGGTATGTGGTTCCTCCGAAGGTGCTGGTATTGCTGAATATGTTGCCACCGGTACCACCTTCGACCGTGAAGTTTTCCAGCGTGTTGGCGTAAGTGAGTCCGAAGTTCCAGTTGCTGTTGGTCAAGCCGACGTTGGTCAGCGCAAACGTGTCGGCGGAGCTGTCGGACGAATCATCCACTGTCAGTGAATCAGTTCCTGCTCCACCAACAATAGAGACATTGCCCTTCAAAGCCGCAAGAACCCCATTGAGCGTTGCGACATTGATCGCATCATTTCCCCCATTGCCGTTGAGCGTGATATTCATCGGGAATTCTGTGGGCGGATTGGGGAAAACAGCCAGGCCGGTCGAGCCTAAGCCGTTGAGGTTGATTGTGTTATTCGCCTCGCTGGCATCCAACGCAAACAGTTCCACAGCGGGAGGTAGAAATAACCCGCCGAAGTAACTCACTCCGCCGGTGCCGCTGTTTTTGGCGAAACTTGATCCTGTGATGTTGTAGGTGTCATCGACAGTATCCAGCGAATCGTCGATGTTGATTCGATCAGTTCCAGCGCCGCCGACGACTGAGACTATCGAATCAATATTGTTATCGAAATCGCCGGCACCGATGTTAAAGGTGTCGTTGCCGTCGCCGCCGTTGACGGTGTAACTGACGGTGGAGAGCGCGCTGTTGATGTTGATCGGCGTGGGCTGGTCGTTGGTCGTGACGGCGAATGATTCCACGGTGCTGTAGGTGATCAGCCCGCTGAGCAGCCCGGCCGTCACCTGGAAGGTGTTGCTAGTAAGCGTATAGGCGCCGGCGGTGGCGTCGCCGCTGTCGTTGAGGGTCACGGCGTCGCCCGTGCCGGCCCCGCCGGAGATGATGACGTTTCCGACGATACTGTTATTCAAATCCTGCACGGTGTTGGAGAACGTATCGTCTCCCGCGCCGCCGTTGAGCCGCATGGTTTGCGTCGAACCGACGCTGCTAAAGTTGATGATATTGTTGTCGGGGTTTGCGTTAAGGGTGATGTCTTCAAAGAGGCTGTGCGTGACGCTGATCGCCAATGGCGCCTTGTTAATGCTGCTGCCGGTGATGGTGTAAGTGTCGTCCAGCGGATCGCCGCCGTCGTTGAAGGTGATGGAGTCGGTCCCCGCGCCGCCGTTGCCGATGAATACGCCGTTAAAGTCCGAGTCCAGGTCGGTGCCCAGCGAGATCGAATCGGCGCCGCTGCCGGTGTTGAGCCGGAAGGTAACACCCGTGAGCACGCCGTTCACCTGAACCGTATCGCCGAGGGTGCCGGTGGTCAGTGTGGCGTCTTCGATCGCGGAGAACGTAACCGAGCCCACTGCGCCGGTACGATCGATGGTGCCCGTGCCGACGGTGTAGGTCGAGGCGATGGCACGGGTCGAGTCGAGCACGATCAGGTCGTCAGCCCCGCCGCCGCCGTTGAGGGTTACATCGGCGTCGACGTTGAAGAATGCGTCACCCGCACCGACGGTAAACACATCGGCCGCCGCCCCGCCGGTGATGTTGTAGTTGACCGTCGAAAACGTCGTCAGAATGTCATAGATTCCGGCGTTGGGCCCGCCGGTGAGCGTGAACTGCTCCATCGTGTTGTACGTAATGGTGCGGTTGATGAATGCCGCGTTTTTAACGAACGTGTTTTGGTTGATGGTGTAGTCGTCGCCGCTGGCGCCGTCGGCGCCGTCGGAAAGCACAATCGTATCGGTGCCCAAGCCGCCATTGACGACGACGTTGGAGCCCAGGTTGGTGTCGATGTCGTCGAACTCCTGCGCGACGTTGATGTTGTCGTTGTCGTCGCCGCCGTTGACGGTGACGGTCTTGCCGCTTGCCAGTTCGTCGACGTCGATGTCATCGTTTCCGGTCAGCGCGTTGACGATGATGCTGGTGTACTGAGCATCCTGAATCACTTCCATCGTGCCGTTCATGTCGACGCGCAGGTCGCCGGTGTTGGTGCCGGTCAGCTCGAGGTCGATGGCATCGGCGTCGGTGGCATCGGTTGGATCTGCGTCGCCGGTGACCGTGACGACGTTGGTGCTGGTGTTGAGGTTGGCATAGAACGTGTTGATCGTGCTGGGCAGGGCGACGGTGTAGCTGTAGGCGTCGCGGAGGATGGTGGCCGTGAGGTCGCTGATCAGTTGCCGCTCGGTCGGGGGCGCGCCAACTGTGCGACCAGGGTTCATCAGCTCATTGGGGTGCGATGTTCCTCCGGCAAGGATGGTCGGGCCTTCGTACAAGTGCGTGCCGGTGTTGGTGGTGAAAGTGGCTTCGACCGCGCCGCCATTGATATTCCAGGCAAGAAGCCTGCTGACACCGTCGATGGGGTCGGCCCCGATGTCGGTGAAGTTGTCGTCGAGGAGAAGAGAGTTACCGCCGGAAATGCCCATGGCGTGACCCAGTTCGTGGGCGATGGTTCGGTAAAAGTCGTCGTCGTCCGCAGCGGCACCGACGCCGGTGAAGGTTGAGTTAAACGGGGTTTGCAGGTTCGTGAACTCGCTGTCATCCGGAACCATGGCGGTGCCGATGACCGGATCAAAATACCAGCCTTCCCCGCCGCCGTTATCGTCCATGCTGATGTTGGCGCTGGTGGGCTTGCCAACCAGGCTGGTCTGGATGCTCGCGGCGCCGCGCCCGCTGATGGGCCCCGCGGTGATGTCGACGCTGTAGGTGTTTCCGCCGCCGGAGAAGTTGAAGTCGACGATGACGCGTTCCCAGTCGTTGATGGCGCGGTCAACAATGGCCCGCGCGACAGCGGTATTACCGCCGTAGATGCCGAAGTTGTCGGATACACCGCGATTGGTCCAGTTAATCGTTGAAAGCAAGCGGCGCGTTTCCAGTTGCTCGCAAGTTGCTAAAGCCGACCGTGAAACCGCCGCGCCGCGACGTGAACGTACAATTTGCGAAACCATCCGAACCTCCAATGCATCAAAACGACAAGCCCCCTCAAACCCAAACTGTTTTTATGGACAACATCCGCCGGCCACCTGGAAAGTGGGCATTCCATGAATGCCGCCCCAATACCAGTGGCCCGAATCGCGCTTCAGCTCGCCGATGGCCAGTGCAGTGACATGCCCGTCGGCCATCAACGCGTTGGCGGCTTTCGCCGCGCCGCTTCCATGACGCAGCGCGCCGCGCGGATTGTGAGTTGTATAGCGCCACCACTGGCCGGCGCGATCATCAGCAAGCATGAACCAGCCGTCGGACGTGGTGAGAAAATCGTCGGCGGCGTGGTCGGCCTTGTCGGCCATCAGGATGATTCGCGCGGTGTCCATTCGGGTGTCGCGACGATAATTCCAGTTGACCATCTGCAGCGCCGGCGTGAGTCCGTATGACGAGTACAGGCGGGCGGATAATGAAGTTTCGGTGAGCTTTGCCGAGGATGGGCAATGCATCAGTTCTCGCGGCAGTTGACCTGCGCGCGTGACATAAGGCGCGAGCAACTGTTCCCAGCGGTCGCCGCCTTGCACAATGGGGGTGAATCGGCCTCGATGAGCCTGTGAATATTGCAACTGCGCGACAAACAACTCGCGCAGATTCGATTGACATTGAACCGCCGACGCGCGGCTTCGCACACTTCGCAGCGCGGGAAACGAAATCGCGACCAGCATGGCAAGAATGCCAATGCAAACCAGCAACTCCACCAGTGTAAACCCTGATCGGCGCATTAATCCATCCTCCACCGCTCACGCCTGTCGGCCAGTCGTATGACGTTCCGGCCCAACCCGATGACCCGGCGTGCATACAGCCAGCTCGACAGGCGTTGAGTTATTTAGCAGATTGCTCAGGTTGATCAAGTGAAATCTGCTTCGACACGCTTTATGCGACAAAGGCGCGCCCGAGGGATCATCAATTCGCGTTTTTTCTCGGACCACCCCCGCCGGCGCACATTCTCGGACATGTAAATCCAGTCAGATAAAGCATTTCAAGTCGATCTGCCGTCGTGTCCGATGAACCGGAGGCGTCACTTAAACCCTCGTCGAATCCCTCGGGAAGGAACGAAAATCCATGCCTTGCTGGGTAGTCCCATCGGTGGCGAGCGAAATGTGGCAGGTGCCGGTCGATCAGATTCTTTCTGCGATCAAATCGGGGGAACTGCCGACCCGCCAGGAGAACGGATTCACCTTCGTTGACGTCGCCCCCAACTCCCACGACGCTTTCGCCGCCCCGCGGCCGGCTAAGCACAAGGCGATTACCTACAAAGTCGTTCGGCGCGCCGGGCCGCCCGACAGCTACAAGCTTCCCCGCCCGGCCGACGTCATCACGCCTGGCGAAGTTGCCGCGCTGGCAGCCGAGGCTCCCAATGCAAACAAAGTCGACGCAAACGACCCGGCCCCCCCAAACGACCTGCCCGGCGGCGCGATGGGCGATTGGCGCCGAGGACGACTCAACGCCACCGGACGGCGTAACCCGCCGACGCTGCACATCGCCTGAACGTTGGCGACGGGCCTTTTGTACGCCGTTCATTTCGCACCTCCCGCCAAACGCGCCCAGCGTAACTTTGCCGATCGCGAACGAGGGTTGGCTCTCGCCTCTTCCGGGTCGGCGACGACCGGCTCGCGCGTAAATTCCGAATACACCCCGCCGCGGAAGCCTTCGCGAAAGGCGTCTTTCACCCGTCGATCTTCGCCGCTGTGAAAGCTGATGATCGCCGCCACCCCGCCGGGCTTCAGGCATTGCGGCAGCACGGCCAGCAATCGATCCAGATTCGCAAGCTCGCGATTGACCAGAATCCGCAGCGCCTGAAACGTGCGCGCCGCCGGATGCAGCTTGGCGCCGGCGGCGCGGACGAGCGTGAAATCGCGCGCTTCGCAAACGATGGCGCAGAGTTGCTCGGTCGTGGTGATCGGCGTGCGCGCCCGCCGTTGCACCACCAACTTGGCGATGGCGGGCGCATCGGTCTCATCGCCCAGTTGCAGCAGGGCCTCGGCCAGTTCGCGCTCGCTGATCTTGTTGATGATGGCCGACGCCGGCTGGCCGCGCGTCGAGTCCATCCGCATATCCAGCGGGCCAGGCCGGCGATAGGAAAACCCGCGTGCCGGATCGTCGATCTGCGTGCTGGCCACGCCCACATCGGCAAGCACGCCATCCACCTGCGCCACGCCCGCTTGGCCAAGCACCGCGGGCAGGCCGGCGAAGTTGTTATGATAGATTTCAAACGTCCCGCCTACACTTTCAAGCCGCGCTCGCGCGATGGAAATGTTGGCCGGATCAAAATCAATCGCAATCAACCGCCCGCCCGGCGAAATGCGCCGAAGCAATTCCGCGGAATGCCCGGCGAGTCCCACGGTGCAATCGACCACAACCTGCCCCGGGCGCGGTGCGAGTGCTTCGAGCACGTCATTGAGTAACACAGGAATGTGTCGAACCTCGTGCTTCATGCAATTCAACAATATATTGAGACCGTTATGCAATTTTACGGAATCGAGCGATGATTGCACGACAACGGGTCGGCGGTAAAAATTTGTTTAACAAATACGGGAGGTGAATTGACTATTACCGTAAAGAAGATCGGCGGCAGCGCCGCCGTTGTCATTCCTAAAGAGATTGCGCGCGGGATGCATCTTGCCGAAGGATCGACGCTCGAAATTTGAGCGACCGACAGTGCAATTATCATGCGCAAGCCACGGGCTCGCGCGCGGCAGTCGCTGGAATCGATCGTCCAGAACATTCGGCCCGCCAGCTATAAGCGTCGGCGACGAAACCTGGACGGCCCTGCAGCGCCGGCGACTGGGCATCCCCCGACCCGCGGCCGACGCGGCCGACCCGCGGCCGATCGGCAGGGAGGGAAACGGGAGGGAAACGAGGACGGAGCTAGTTTTGCCGTTTTTCCCGTTATCGCTGTTCGCTGCCATGGATCAACTAGCTGCGTCCTCGTTTCGGTCTCTGCCGTTGCACTACGGCGGGCTAGTGACTGGTTTCGCAGGTCTTATCTTTGCCTTTTGGAGCATTGCGGGATGGATTGCTGTGCTGTTTGCCGTCGTTTCGCTCGGTTGTCCTCGCCGTAATCGAGATTTACGACTGCTTCCACGGACTTGAGTAAGTAACGCTTTTCTGTTGCTATTTTGTCACTGCGGGGGTATCGTGACCCGTTATGGTCACACCAAACGGAAGGGATAGGAAAATGTCATTACGCACTCTCGTCGGCGTCATCATGGTCGCTTTTCTTTTCTCGGGGAATGCAATCGCCGCGCTCACGTTCACCGGAACCCCGACAAACAGTTGGGCGTATTTCATCAAACCCGAACCTTCGGTTGGTGAGAACGATCAGTATTTTGTCACCTCGCAATCCGCATACGCGGGCGCGACATTTCAGGGGTATGTCTCCGATGCGCCGTGGGGACTCGGACAGCCCCGCGCAGCCGATTTGATTTTCTCAACCTTCGTGACCTCTGCCACCACACAACAGATTCCGCTCATCCTTGACGGCGACGATGGGCATAGCCTTTTCGTCAACAATGCTTTCGTCGGCGGCGGGCCGTTCGGCGCCGACGTGCTGCACACGCTCAACCTTACCGCTGGCGTTCCGGTGCGTCTGGACATGGCGGGCTTCAACGGGCCCGGTGGCTGGGTGTTTGTATTGCAGACCGTCGCGGGCGGACAATCACTTTCGCAAGTCCCCGGCGTCACGATCAATGCCACTGGTATCACGATCCCGGAGCCGCAACTCGGATTTATTTTGCTGCTCGCGGCGCACTCATGGCGTCGATCTTCGCGCGTGCGGCTTCATCGCTGATAGCCTTCCCGACAACTTCACTCTTGTCGTCAAGGATTTCGTAAGAGACGTACTGGGC
>CAZXLA010000007.1:37197-47300 GCA_964641895.1 uncultured Tepidisphaeraceae bacterium | reverse complement strand
GGCTGGTACTCGCTCAAACCAACCCAGGCCTTGCGCCCTGGGCTACTTTCTTTCGTGGCTTCGCGACTAATTCAGAACAAATGTCGGCTCAAACACGACGCTTCGGGTGGCAAAATGTGCTTATCCAAACATGCTTATCCGAATCGCCCGGTGATGTACGACTCGGTCATTTTTTTTGCGGGGTTGGTGAAGATCTTTTCGGTTTCGTTGAATTCGATTAAGTCGCCTAAGTACATGAACGCGGTATAGGCGCTGATGCGCGCGGCCTGGTGCATGTTGTGGGTGACGATGATGATGGTGACGGTTTTTTCCAGTTCGGTGACCAAGTCTTCGATGCGCGAGGTGGACATCGGGTCGAGCGCCGCCGTCGGTTCGTCCATCAGCAGGATTTCGGGTTCGGTCGCCAGGGCGCGGGCGATGCAAAGGCGCTGTTGTTGCCCGCCCGACAAGGCGTTGGCGGAGCTGTGCAGGCGGTCTTTCACTTCGTCCCACAGCGCGGCGGCGCGCAGGGCGTATTCGATGCGTTCGGCGACCAGGGTTTTATTCTTCACGCCGCGCACGCGCATGCCGTAGGCCACGTTTTCATAGATTGATTTCGGGAACGGGTTGGGCTTCTGAAACACCATACTGCAGCGCATGCGGATTTCGATCGGCTCGAGATCCTTGCCCACGAGGTTGATGCCCTCGGGGAAGAGCCTGATCTCGCCTTCGTAACGGTTGTTGGCGTACAGATCGTGCATGCGGTTGAACGACCGCAGCAGGGTGCTCTTGCCGCAGCCGCTGGGGCCGATGAGGGCGGTGACCTTTTTCTCGGCGATCGGGAGATTGATATTTTTCAACGCCTTGAAGCTGCCATATGAAAAACTAAAGTCGCGCACGGCGGCTTTGAGCGGGCCTGTGGGAGTGAACACATGCGCGTCGTCGGTCGGCGAATGAATGGCCTGGGTGGTTACCACTTGATCTTCTTTCGCAGGTGGTAGCGGATGTAAATCGCCGACCCGTTGAGCGCCAGCGTAACCATCACCAGAATCAAACTAGCGGCGGCGGCGTTGGCGTGGAACTCACGCTGCGGGCGCGAAACCCAGTCAAAGATCTGCATCGGCATCACGGTGAACGCCGAGTTGAGTCCCGGCGTGCCGGTCATGAAGATTACCGCGCCGACGCACACGAGCGGCGCCGTTTCGCCGATGGCGCGGGACAGTGCGATAATCGATCCTGTCAGAATGCCGCTCATCGAATACGGAATCACATGATAGCGCACGGTTTGCCATTGGGTGGCGCCCAGCCCGATGGCCGCCTCGCGGATGGCGTTGGGCACGGCGCGAATGGCCTCGCGGGTGGCGATGATGACGATCGGCAGCACCAGCAGCCCGAGCGTCAGCCCGGCGGTGATCGATGTGCGCCCGAGGCCCAGTCCATAAATGAACAGCCCCAGCCCCAGCAAGCCCCAAATGATCGACGGCACCCCGGCGAGGTTGGCAATGTTGATCTCGATGACCGCCGTCACGCGGTTTTTCGGTGCGTACTCTTCGAGGTAGATGCCCGCCGCCACGCCCAGGGGCACCGCCATGAGCATTGTGATGGTGGTGACGAGCAACGTGCCGATCAACCCCGGCCAAATGCCGGCCTCGCTGGCATTTTTGCTGGTGCCGGAGGTGAAGAACGTTTCGTTTCTGAGCAGCTCGACGCGCGACGCTTTGATCGTACCCGTCGCGCCGCCCCATCGCCCGGCGGCGGCGACGCGCTGGCCCGCCAGTGATTCCAGGTTCTTTACTTCAGGGCCGGAAAGAATGCGGAGCGGCTCAGGAACGAGCTGAAAGGCCGTGCGATGGCCCCGCGGGGCTTTGATAATCTTTCCCACGATATCCGGGTCGCCCGGACGGGTTTCGCCCGGAGGCAGCGGTTCGATCGGTTCGGCCGAGACGACCGACATGAGCAGGTTGCCCGGATGCGGGCGATCGCCTTTTAGGCCGACCAGCCGACCGACGAGCGGGGCGAGATCCATATCGTCGCTGTCGCCGCGGAGATCAATTGCGTCGCCTTGCACCTCAAAGCCCGCCGGAAGCGTTCCGGCCGGCCCCGCGGCCGACAAGATGCCGACGGCATCGCGATAGCCGGGGGTTTGGCCGTCGGCGCGGACGTCGTGCGTTTCGAGCAGGCGGTGCGTTCCATCAAACACCAGCTTGACCATCAGCGCGCCGAGCACGGAAAGCGACAGGACAATAAATGCCGCGCCAGTGAAACTAAACAGCCGGTCGCCGCGCTTGCGTTTGCCGATCATGGCGCGAAGGGCCGTTACGTCATTGCTGATGGGGGAGGGCCGCTCGCTCATGTGTAGGCCTCCCGATAACGTTTACGGATCAGGTAGCCGCCGACGTTGAAGAAAAGCGTGAGCACCAGCAGCGTCAGTCCGGCGGCGAAGATGGTGCGATACTCGAGCGAGCCGTGCGGCAGATCGCCTTTGCTGATGCCGACGATATAAGCGGTGATGGTCTGCCCCTCGCGGAGCGGATTGAACTGAAACCCCGCCATATTTCCGGCGGCGATGGCGACGATCATCGTTTCACCAATGGCCCGCGCCACGCCAAGGATATACGCCGCCGTAATGCCGCTGAGCGCCGACGGGACGACAACATTCCACGACGTTTGAAAGCGAGTCGCCCCCATCGCAAAGCTGCCTTCGCGCAGCGCCATGGGCACCGAGCGCATCGCGTCTTCGGAAAGCGATGCGACGTATGGAATGATCATGATCCCCATGACAAACCCGGCTGAGAGCATGTTGAAACCTGGGAGCGGATCCCAGCCGAGCGTTTGCAATACGGGGTTGAGCAACGCCTGTAGAATCGGCGTTACAAACAGCAACGCGAAGTAGCCATACACCACCGTCGGCACGGCGCTGAGCAGTTCCAGCACGGGCTTGATGATCTCGCGCAATCGGGCCGAGCAATATTCACTCAGCCAGATGGCGCAGATGGTTCCGACCGGAATCGCCACAAACAGAGCGACCAGTGTGGTCGTGATCGTTCCGCTGAGCAGGCCCCAGATGCCATAGTGCGGCTGGCCGAGCAGCGGAGTCCATTGAAGATCGAACAGGAATTTTGAAAGGCCGACTTGGCGGAAGAACGGCAGGCTCTCCCACACCAGCATGCCGACGATACCGAGCGTGATCGCGACGGATGAAAAGCCGGCCAGAAACAGCACGATCTCGATCAGTTTTTCAACATAATCCCCCCGGCGGGTTCGCGCGTCGCGTTCAAACTTGATCGTCGTGGCGGCGGGGAGGTTGAGCGGGGTGTCGATCTGAGTCACGTGCGAGTTGTTCTACGCAGATCAGCCGGGACAGCAAAATTATACTCCGCCTCCTTATACTCAGGGAGGGGGCCGGGGGGAGGGTTCTTCGGTGCGCACTTTATAGTGCCCGGAAGAGCCCTCCCCCCAACCCCCTCCCGGATTACCAGGAGGGGGAAAATGGTTTAGTTCTTCAGTTCTTTGGTGAGCAGTTCTTCAACCGTCACGCCGATCTGTTCTTTGCCTTCGAAGATACTGCCGGTCTTGATTTCGGTGACGCGGCCTTTCAGTTTGTCGTAGGCATCATCAGGAAGCGGAACGTAACCCACCTGCTTCGAAAGGTCGGCGCCGGTTTCCAGGTAGAACTTGATGAACTTCTGCACCTCCGGCTTCGCCAGCGAGTCGGCCTTCACATAGATGAACAGCGGGCGGCTGAGGGGGTTGTAGCTGCCGTCTTTGGTCGCTTCGACCGACGGAAGTACCGCTTTTCCGGCCTTGTTCACGATGGCGACGGCGCGGAGCTTGTCTTTGTTCTCGACGTAGTAAGCGAGACCGAAGTAGCCCAATGCGAACTTATCGCTGCTCACGCCCTGGACAAGGACATTGTCGTCTTCACTGGCGGTAAAATCGCCGCGGCTTTCTTTGGCCTTGCCGTTGACGGCTTCGGTAAAGTATTCGAACGTGCCGCTATCCATGCCGGGACCGTAGAGCTTGATCGGCGCATCCGGCCAGGCGGGGTTGACTTGATTCCACTTGGTGATGGCACCTTGCGCATCCTTCGACCAGATCTTCTTCAGATCGGCGACGGTGGCTTCTTTGAGGAAGTCATTGCTCTGATTCACGACGACCGTGAGCGCGTCGTAGGCCACGGGGATTTCAACAAACTTCACACCGGCATCGGCCGCGGCCTTGATTTCGGATTCTTTGATCGGACGGGAGGCGTTGCAGATATCAATTTCCCCCTTGACGAACTGTTTCATCCCGCCGCCGGTGCCGGTGACGGCGATGCTGACTTTCACATCGGCGTTTTCCTTCCTGAATTCTTCGGCGACCGCTTCGGTGATCGGATAGACGGTGCTGGAACCGGCAATCTTAATTTCACCCGCGATCGCAACCGTAGCGATCGAACCGAACGCAACCGCGGCGAACGCGGCTTTCTTGAGCATGCTGAGCATGAATGGCTCTCCTTGTTGGCTTTCGATGGGGAGTCCTCCTTGGACATCCTCCGCGACCGCAAAGATTAGCCAGTTGTGTTAACAATTGATTAGCAATTCGTTAGCCCAATGGGAATTGTTAAGGCCAACGTCCGAGAAATCATCAAAGTGACACGGCAAACCGGTCGATACGAATAAACAGCCCCAATGCCCGGAAAAACCGCTACAGCTTCACGCAAACGCCGAAAACCCATCGCCCGGTCGATCCGCCCGCTGAACGAGGTCGTCGACCTGCTTGGCCGGCCCGTCGTGAACCTCGATACGCCAGAACTGCAGCGCTTCATCGCGGGAAAAGTGATCTTGATTACTGGCGCCGGCGGAAGTATCGGCTCGGAAATCTGCCGACAGGCCATGCGATTCTGCCCCGCGCGGTTGGTGCTTATCGATCGGTCAGAGAATGCGCTGTTTGAAATCGACCGCGAGCTGCGCGAGCGCTGGATCGGCGCCGAGATCGTGCCGGTCATCGCCGACATCACCGACAAGCCGCGCATTGAGGCGGTCTTCGCCCAGCACGCGCCCGATGTCGTCTTTCACGCCGCCGCCCACAAGCATGTGCCGATGATGGAGCATAACCCCGGCGAGGCGATCAAGAACAATATTTTCGGCACCCAGGTGGTCGCATCCGCGGCTGCCACCGGCGGCGTGGGGACGTTTGTTCTCATCAGCAGCGATAAAGCCGTCAACCCCAGCAGCGTCATGGGGGCCAGCAAGCGCGTCGCGGAGATGGTGGTGGACGCGTTGAATCGTGATGGCGTGATCAAGAGGACGAATAACGGAGTGAAAAATCACTCGACCACTCCATCACTCGGCCACTCAACCACGCGACTGCTCGCCGTCCGTTTCGGCAATGTGCTCGCCAGCAGCGGCAGCGTCGTTCCAATTTTTAAGAAACAAATCGAACGCGGCGGGCCGGTGACGGTTACCCACCCGGACATGCGCCGCTATTTCATGACCATCCCCGAAGCCTCCCAACTGGTCATGCAGGCCGCCGCCATCGGCCACGGCGGCGAGGTGTTCGTGCTCGATATGGGCGCGCCCATCCGCATTCTGGACTTGGCCGAACGGCTCATCCGTGACGCCGGCAAAAAGCCGGGCCGCGACATCGAAATCCGCTTCTCGGGCATCCGCCCCGGCGAAAAACTCTTCGAAGAACTCTGCGGCCCGCACGACATAACCCTGCCCACCAGCCACCCGCGAATAAGAGTATGGGAACTCCCCCGCGCCGACGCCCGTCAGGTCACGGCCATGCTCAACGACCTGGCCGAAGTAATCGACGCCCCGCGCGACCAGGTGATCTCATCGCTGATGCGTGCGGTGGTTGAATACCAACCACAGGCCGCGACCAAACCAGCGATGCGGCTGGTTGCGGCGGCGTAATGCGCACCGCCGTACACCACGTGCCCGACTTTTGCTGGCAACGATCAAAACACTCATGAAAGCCGAATGGGCGGGAAAAGACATCGCACGGCTGACCGACAGTTCCTAAAATTGTCCGTGGGACGGTATACAGTTACCACATGGATCAAGGAAAGTCGGACTTGTCCCGCTCCGCTCCCGCTTTATTTCCCCCCGCTTTATTTCACCAGCCCAGATGACTCGCCCTTTTTCGCGCGCGACTCGATAATTTGACCTTCAGTCTTGGCGACGTTCCAGACCGTAAACCCGACGATTGCGGTTACCAGCAATCCCATCAGGAAGATTGGCCAATCTGACATTATTGTTCACTCTTCCGCCCTGAGAGAACCAAAGCTCCGAGGGCTAAAATCGATGGAACCCAGATGCCGACGAAGGCGCCGCGTTCCCGTTCGCCGGAAAACCACAGTGAAACCGACAGGACGAAAGAAATAAAAGCGGCTAAGCCGAAGCCCAGCTTTGCCTTCACTAAAGGTTTCACGAATACTCCTTTCAGCCCCAGTCATCATTTATCAAGTCAATTGGTTCACCGATTGACCACCTACCGACCGAGTCAAATTCAGTACTGGGTCACCATATGGTTGGAAATCGGGGTAGTCAAACCGCGTGCGACAAATCGTTCAGGCTTTGGCTTTGGCTTTATAAATTGCGGATTTCGTCGCACATCATCGGGCTGGTTAGCTATGATGCGTTATGTCGATTCAATTTATTGCCGGGTTGTTTACTCTGTCTGCATTTTTGGCGCCGAACGCACAGGCCGATCAAGCCAGCGATCGACCGGAGATTCGGTACAAGGCCAACTCTGTCCCCGGTGCCGCCGTCGAGCAATTGTCGGACCTCGTGGACGATGCGAACATTTCGATAGATTCGCTGCGCACAACTGTAGGCGACGCCATCAAACTCATTCCACCGGATTGGTCCGCGCACGCGCGGCTGACCACCGCACTGGAAGAATCCGCTCGCGCCGGTTCAGATCCGCTGGTCGTGCTGAGGCCGGTTGTCATCCGCGTTGCGCGCGACCTCGCATTTCGACCCGTCAATGAGGCCGAAACGCCGGCCGGGTGGCCACCGTACACCCCGCCGGGTGAGGTGGAACTAAAGCAGTATCCTCTTTACCGCATGGCCATCGTTGACGAGAGTTCGAAACTCCCGCCGCGCGCATTCTTCTTCACCCTCTTCGGCCACATTCAAAAGAACGAGATCGCGATGACCGCCCCGGTTGAGATGGAAATGAACCGCGAAAATTCGGCCACGGAGATGCAGTCGATGGCATTCCTCTACCGCGAAGCCACCATTGGCAACCTTGGGACCGACGGCAGCGTCAAGGTGATCGACGTTCAACCGTATTTAGCGGTGACCGTTGGAATCCGTGGCGAATCGAATCGTGCAGGACTCACCGAAGCCAACGCGCTGCTCGAATACTGGCTGACGGAAAATGCAGACCGGTATGAAAAAGTTGACGAAGCCGGCGGCGCCAGCAGGTACCTGGGATACAACGGCCCGGGCACGCCCGCGGCAAGTAAGTATTTTGAGCTGCAAGTCCGCGTACGGCGCAAATAGATTAGTAGCCTTTAATTCTACGCAAGAAAACCAAGAAAACGGGACAGGTCGAATAACATCAAAAATACACCAGCGTAGTTGTTCCTGGAGCGTATGCAAAGTTCGGTTTTATGACCGCGGGTCACGCAGGCGTGTCGACTCGAAGCTACTTCCATCGGTGTTCCCGCTCACCAATCCTCAGCCGCGCGAACCGGGAATGTCGAGCGTAGTGCGACGCTCCGGTACTTATATTTGATGTCCGTCTTTTCGTGGCTGATGGGCGTGGTTCGACGCGACATAAAAACGCTGTCCCATAAATCTCAAGTTCTCAGCCCCAGAACGACGATTAGATGGACGACGGACCGCCGAAGGATCAGCGGAATCGTCATCTGTGCGTTCAAATCGGGCGCGCGGTCGAGGGAAGACAAGTCCAAGGAAGGTTTGCAATGCGGGCCATCGCGATCATCAATCAAAAGGGCGGATGCGGGAAGACCACAACCAGTATCAACCTCGCAGCCTGCCTGGCGCGGCTGGGGCACAAGACACTGCTGGCGGATATGGACCCACAGGGCCATTGCGGCGTGGGGTTGGCGGTGCCCGAAGAACAGATCGAACGCACGATTTTTGATGCACTGATCGAACCCGGCGACGGACGGCCGGCGGCGATCAGTGAAATTACCTGGCAGATCGCCAACGATTTCGATCTGGCGCCGGCCAACATCAAGCTGGCGGCGTTCGAGCAGCTTTTTGCGGGACGGCCGGGTCGGGAAGATCGGCTCGTCAACGCGCTGGCGTCGGTGAAGAACACGTATGCCTGGTGCGTCATCGACTGCCCGCCCAATGTCGGGCTGCTGACGTTCAACGCGCTGCGTGCATGCGATGAAGTGGTCGTACCGGTCGAAACCGGATTCTTCAGCCTGCACGGTCTGACGAAGATGATGGAAACGCTCGAAATCATGCGCGAAAAATGCGGTAAGGAAATTACCATCCGCGTGCTGCCGACGCTCTACGACACGCGCACGAAACTGGCCCGCGAAGTGCTCAGCGAACTGCGCAGCAAGTTCCGCGATTATCTGATGGAAAGCACGGTGAACTTCAACACCAAGCTCAAAGAAGCCGCCAGCTTCGGACAGCCGATCACCGAATACGATCCCGGCAGCCGCGGGTACAAAGATTTTGTGAACCTCGCCCGCGAGTTGATGGGCCATCGCCCGGTGGAAGTGGAGCCTTCCAATTCCGATCGGCTCTCTCGGCCGGCGGAGTTGGTGCAGCGGGCCAAGCAATTGTCGCAACTGGCGAACTATCAGTTCGGCAGAATCAGCACCGCGCCGGCGGCCGTCGCGGTTGTTAGCGGCAATGGCAACGGCGACAGCGGCCACGCGATGCTCCAGCGCGTCAATGCACCCGCGCCGGTCGTTCAATCTGCGCAAGCGACGGTGGGGCCGGCGACGGCCGAGCCGGTGAAGACCACGCAGCAGAAGATCGAAGAATTTTACGGCGTCAAGCAGGTGGGCGATCAGGTGATCTTCGCGCTTCACAACGAAACCGCGCGGCACATTCTGCTCGCCGGCGATTTCAACAACTGGCAACCACAAGCCACGCCGATGGTGCTCATCGGCACCGGGGAATGGAAGATGAAGTTGCCGCTGCAACCCGGTCGATATCGTTATCGTCTCGTCATCGATGGAAAGTGGCAGACCGATCCGAACAATCGATATGTCGAAACCAACGAGTACGGCGAACTGAACAACGTGGTGGAAGTGGACTAACGCAACGTGAGCGACCGGCCAAAACAAGATCTTCGCGAAATCAGCCACCTGTTCCTCTCGGGCATCCGAGAGCGGCAGACCGGCGGCGCGCCCCGGCCGCAGCGGATCGGGCCGGCGCAGCGCGGCGATCAGCCGGTGGACATCACGCCCGAAGAGCTTGCGCACGTTCGCGCCGCAGCCGCGCCTCCGGCGGAGCAGCAGACGGTGGCGGCGGTGACGGCCGTATTGGCCGCTCATTTTGATCAAGAACAGGCCCAACGCGTTCGCGAATATGCCGCCCATTGCGCATCAGCCGGCGGGCGGGTGGGATTGATTGAGGCCGACGGGCACGAATTTCGTCTGACCGTGTACGAGCGAAACCCACGCGGCGCGCCGCAGAGTGCCGTGGACGGCGAGTGTGCCGCGCCCATCGATGCGCGGCGTATCAACGAATCGCTGGAAGAACTCGCCTGGGATGTCGATCGCTGGATTCTTTCCGTGGGCCACGGCAATCATTCGCCGGAATCTCGCGAGGTGCTGCGTCGCGTCGGCGGATTCATGTTGCTCAGTTCGTGCGACCCCGACGGCATTGTCGCGGCCTATCGAACGCTCAAGGGCGCCGCCGACGTGGTTCGCCGCGACGCGCGACCGCCGCTTTCGTTGGCGCTGTTCGGCGCGATCGATGCAGCCCACGCCGCCGGCACCTTTGAAAAGATTAACGGCGTCGCGGTGCAGTTTCTGGCCTGGCCGGTGCAGGGCGAAGCGGTGGTGAGGTCGCACGACGACGTTACCGAACACGTGGTTTTGAATTGCAGGGCGACGCACGATAGATCGCAGGCAGCCGCCGCGCCGCAGTGGCGGATTCTTGGCGATTTCCTCGACCGCGCCGCCGCCGCCGAAG
>CAZXLA010000007.1:0-37097 GCA_964641895.1 uncultured Tepidisphaeraceae bacterium | reverse complement strand
GCTGAAGCCGAAATCGAAGCCGAAGCCGAAGCCGAAATCGCGCCGGCGCGCCCCATCTCGCCGCCCGCAGAGCCAATGCGACCCCCTGAGATTCGACCCATGAGTCCACCAAACGCCGTCGCGCCGCCCACGTTCCCCGCGATCGCGTCGTCTGCCATCGTCGACGACGCCGAAGAGATATTCGAGCTCACCGGCGGCGACGATGCCGCATCGGTCCTCACCGCCGTCATCGCCGGCGCGCCGCAGCAGTGGATCGAATGCCCCGTGCGCCCGCCGATGTGCGACGACGCGCGGTTGGCGTTTTCGCGCGATCGAGCGCTGACCTTGCTGGCGGTTGCCAAGAAGGGCTTGGGCGAGTTGCGTGCGATTGGTCAGGCCTATCAATGGCTTTCGCAGAATCGATCGCTGATTGCGATGGCGCTGCCGCAACTGGCAATCGACCCGCACCAGCTTCCGCGGCTGCAACTGCTGGTCGACCACGCTGATGCATCCGCCGACATTATCCAACCGATGTTGCACACCGGGCATGTCAGCGTTATGGCATACCGCAAAGTGCGATTCAGCGGGCGGCGCGGGCTGTTACTGGAAGCGGCGTGACGCCAGTTAATCTGCTATAGTTGGATAACATGCACAAGGCCAAGCTCAACCTGACGCGGATGTCGATCGGCCGAATCAATAAGCTATTCCCTGAACGGTGGGTTCTGGTAGGCGATCCGGAACTTGATCGCGCTCTAGAAGTAAAGAGTGGGATGGTGCTCTGGCATGGCAGGTCTCATGCGGCGCTGCTTAAAGCATTGCCGAAAATCAACCCAATCCCCCGAGGGACGGCCGAGCACTACACAGGAGAGCTTGTAATTAAAGGCGAGTTCATGTTGTGAATTTCCGGTTTCCCATAAACCTTTCTGTCGTCCGAATCCGGGCTGTACTTACGGGACCGGCGGCGTTTCATACTGCGAGCCTGATACTTGATACCGGTGCCAGCCACTCGGTAATCAACCCTGCGCTTCTCGGATTCATCGGCTGCTCACCGAACCAGCAGAGTCCGTACATCACCATTACTTCCGCAACTGATGCCGTGCGAACCCCGGTGGTTCGAATACCTCGTTTCGAGTGCCTGGGGATTGTATTGGTGGATTTTCCAGTCGTAGCGCACGCCATCCCCGCACCGCCGGCATTCGTTGGTCTTTTGGGAATCGATTTCCTACGCGGACGCGAGATCACGATTAACTTCCGCCGCGGCGTGATCAAACTGAACTGATGCGGTTTACTCTGCCGGCGGCGGCAGGGTTTGTTCGACGTCGCCGGCGTCGTCGGCGCCTTCTAAATCCATCAGAAAGTGAATGCGTTTCATCTGCTCGTCGCCCACGCGCTTCCGAAGAATCGCCTTCGCCCGTCGCATCCCGGTTCGTCGCGACACGTGCGCGACGATGATGTGCTCATTCTTCAGCTTCGGCACGATCTGAGCAAAGTCGTCCACATGCAGGTGCCGGCCGGCTTTGGCTTTGGTGCGGTGGATGTCGTCAAAAAAAGTGCATTCGGTGACCAGCACTTGTGCATTCTGCACGTCGGGCTGATCGAACACCGGGCCGGCGGTCGTATCGCCGAGGTAGGCGATCGTCGGCACTTCGGTTCGATACTGAATCTCCACGCCCTTCTTCTTCATGGCCACCAATTCGGGCCCCAACACGCCTTCATATTCGGGTTTTAGTTTCTCGCGGATGCTGATCAACGCGTATCCCAGACTCGCGCCGCCGTGGTGCGTGGCGAACGCACGGATGCCGAAGTCGCGGCGCACTTCGTACAACTCGCCGGCCTGCATCGGAACCAGCTCGTACGGCGTGCCTTGTCGTTCCACATCGCGCCAGGCGCGTAAAAGCGAATCAACCGGCCGCTCAATTTCCCGCGGCAAGAAGATTGTTCCCGCTTTCATACCTTGAAAGTGGCGCTGCGACAGGTAGTAGCCCAGCCCGGCGATGTGATCCATGTGGCCGTGCGTGAGGCAGATGATGTCGCTGGTGAGCGCAAAGAACGGGCACCGGCCGACGTCGAAGCAGACGTTGAACTCCGGCGCCTGAACCACCGTCTCTTCCCCGCCGACGCTGTAGCCGATGAGGTGAAACGTGCCAAAGTTAATTTTGGCAAACTTCTGAACCAGGAAAGACTTCTGCAACATTCCGACCGCAAGTTAATTGACCGCCGACCCCGACGCAACACATCCCCGCGTCGCCAAGCTGGGTGCCTTGAGGGCCAGTGACAAGTAATTGCGCTGGGTCACGAGATCATGGTGGGACATTGCTCACCTATGAAGCCGTGCCATGAATAGTGCTCTTGGTCACCCGACGCGCTACCTGGATTCACCCGGATCTGGTTGAAATTTGCCGTCGTTCGGATACGGTCGGCGGTTTATGCACTGCCCGTTCTGCGACGCAGACAAAGAATCGCTGAAGGTGATCGACTCACGCACCTGCGAAGGCGGGCACGCGATTCGCCGCCGACGGGAATGCCTTAGCTGCCGAAAACGCTTTACCACCTACGAGCGAATTGAAGACACGCTGAAACTAACGGTCGTCAAGCGCGACGGTCGGCGCGTGCCGTGGGATCGCAATAAGATTTTTGCCGGACTCGAGCGAGCCTGTTTCAAACGCCCCGTCGCCGAGACCGACCTTCGTCGAATTGTGGATGAGGTGGAAGAAGAAACGTTTCGCGCCAGCGATCGTGAAGTGCAAAGTACATTTGTCGGGGAGTCGGTCGCCCAGCGCCTTCGGCGGCTGGATCAGGTGGCTTACGTGCGCTTCGCCAGTGTCTATAAGAAGTTTAAGACGCTCGAAGAACTGGTGGAAGAAGCCAAGGCCGTGCTGGAGGCCAAGCGGTTTGAAGACCCGACCCAGGGCCGGTTGTTCATCGAGCAAATGGCCGCGACCAACGGCGGCGAACCGGCTGCCAAAACGCTACGACAACCCAAGCGCAAGCCGGCGCGCGCACCGGAAGTATCGGCCGGTTAGCACCTTTGATTTACAAGCACCCACGAGATGGTTCTGGTGAGTTTGCTCAAGCGGGGGCCTGCGTTCGTCCGATAACACTTGGAGGCCTTGGCCATGACACCTTTGATTTACGCGCCCAATCTGGTTTGGCGACTTCTCATTGCGGCAGTCGTCGCTTCGGCGGCGGTTGGATGCAATCCCTACAAGAAGAAGCTCGATAAGCCTGTCAGTCGCTACCAGTCGCTTCCTCCTAAACAGGTGCCCGAATACCTCAAAGGGTCGATCTTGGAGATGGTCGACTTAGTCGAGTTTGATCCGCAGGTGGTGTCGGGCTTTGGACTCGTCGTTAACCTGAATGACACCGGTGACAACACCCAGATTCCCACGCCGGTGCGCGATTACATGGTTCGTGAAATGGTGAAACGCGGCTTCGGCAGCAAATTGCAGCCGGGCTTCGAAACAACCAGCCCCGAAGAAGTGCTGCGCGATCCGCGTACGGCGATCGTGCGAGTCGACGGCGTCATCATGCCCGGCGCGCGTCGCGGCGATACCATTGACGTGCGCGTTTTGGCGCTGCCCAGTTCCTCCACCAAAAGCCTGGCGCGCGGCGAATTGTATCGAACCGATTTAAAGCTCGGCGGCGCAAACCCGATGGCGCCGGGCGTGGCGGTCAACTCGCTGGTGCTCGCACAGGGTGCCGTCTTCACCAACCCGGCCTATGTGCTCAAGAGCGACCATTCCGATTCGGGCGCGCGCCGAAGTCTGCGCAGCGGATGGGTACTCGACGGCGGGCGCGTGATGGAACCGCGGCCGCTGGTGCTGCGCATTCGCCAGCCGGAACGGCGACTCTCCCGCGCCGTCGAGGCCAGGGTCGACGGTCGCTTTGCACCTTTCAAAGAAAATCAACGCGACCGGGTCGCGGCCTCGCAGGATGAAGGATTGGTGAAGGTGACGATCCCGCCGCTGTATCGGGGCGATTGGGAGCATTTCGCCGGCGTGATGACGCACCTTTTCTTCGATTCATCGCCGCAGTTCGTCGCCTTCAAAGCGAAGCAACTGGCCGACGCCGCCGTTGAGCCTGAGGCGCCACTGCTGGATATTTCGTTTTGTTTTGAAGGACTCGGCGACGGCGCTTTGCCTTTCATCACGCCGCTGATGACGCACGAAAAGCCCGATGTGGCTTTCGCCGCCGCCCGCGCCGCGGCGTTTCTTGGCGATCCGGCGGCACCCACCGTGCTGGCCGGCATCGCATCGACTGCAAGCAATCCGTTTCAGGTGAATGCGATACGCGCCTTGGGCGAACTTCCGCCGTCGCCGGAGGTGGCCAGCATTGTCCGCAAGTTGCTGGATACCGATCAGACGCTGGTGCGGGTTGAAGCATATCGCATGCTCATCGCCCAGAAAGACCCCGCCGTCTATTCGCGCGTGATCAACGAGAATTTCGTGCTCGATATGATCCAGTCCGGCGGCAAACCGCTGGTGATTGCATCGCGGTCGGGCGTTCCGCGAATCGCGTTGATCGGCCCGCCGGCCTCGGTCGAGCAGCCGTTCAACTTCACCACGTTTGATGACCGGCTGACGCTGGCCAGCGATTCGCAAGGCAAAGGCGTAACCATCTATTACCGGCCCCCCAACGGCAGCCAGCCCGCGCGCGTGCTGAGCCAGCCCGACCTCGGTACGATCATCGCGCGGCTGGGCGGCGACGATGCGGCAAACGGGCCGTTCGCATTCGGATACACCGATGTCGTCGCGGTTATTCAGGCTATGGCGGATCAGCAATACCTCGTCGGGGCAACGAACGGTGAACGGGTGCCGGCGACATTTGTGCTGCAGGCCGCCCCGGCATTGGCCGAATCAATCATTGATGCGCCCGCAATCGCCGAACAAGCGCGTCCCGCCGGCGAGGGCGCGGCGCCTCAGCCACAAACCAACGCCGCCGAAGTGGCGCCGACGCAGTCGAGGCCGAACTGATGACAGCGTTGCGATGTTCGATTTTTAGTTTTCGAGTACAGTCCTTCGGCGGCTCTGTGAGCATGATGCAATTCAGAACCAGCGAGCGAAGATCAGAAATTGTTCCGGTCATGGAGGACCGACGTCCATGCGTTTGAAAAAACTCCTCGTCCACGGGTTCAAGTCATTCGCCGATCGAACTGAATTCAAGTTCGATCAGCCGATCACCGGCATTGTCGGTCCTAACGGCTGCGGCAAGAGCAATGTTGTCGACGCGGTGAAGTGGGTGCTCGGCGAACAGTCGGCCAAGAGCCTGCGCGGCGACGCGATGATGGATGTCATCTTCAACGGCAGCCAGACCCGCAAGGCCGCGGGCATGGCCGAGGTCACCCTCGTGTTTGAAAACCCTGCGTGTGCCGATGGCACGCGGCTGCTGAGCCTCGAAACGGACGAAGTGGCGGTCGGCCGGCGACTCTTCCGCGACGGTACGAGCGAATATCAGGTGAACGGCACGACCGCGCGCCTCAAGGACATCAAGGAAATGTTCCTCGACACCGGCGTGGGCGTGGATGCCTACAGCGTGATCGAACAGGGACGTGTCGCCGCGTTGCTCGAAGCCAACCCCGAAGAGCGCCGCCAGATTTTTGAAGAGGCCGCGGGCATTTCCAAGTTCAAAGTCAAGAAGAAAGAATCACAGCGCAAGCTCGAACGCGTCGAACAGAACCTGCTGCGCGTGAACGATATTGTAGATGAGGTGGAGAAGCGCCTGCGCAGCGTGAAGGTGGCCGCGGGCAAGGCTCGGAATTATCAGGAATATTCTAATCGCCTAAATGAACTTCGGCTGAGTTATTCGCTGCAGGAGTATCACACGCATCAGCAGCAGATTTCCGCAAACGACAAGCAACGAGAAGACCTGCAGTTCCGCCTCGATGATGCCGCCGGCAACCTGGCGCATCGTCAGAACGAACTGGCCGAGAAACGCGAGGCCTACGACGGGCTGGCAGAGCGCAGGCAGCGCGTGGAATACGAATTGATCGAAACCCGCGCCCAGATTCAATCGTCCCGTCAGAAGCAGGAATTTGCCCGCGAGCAGTTGCAGCACATCAACGAGCAATCGCAGTCGTACGAGATCGAACGCGCGACATCCACGCAGCGGCTGGAAGAAGCATCCCGAACGCTCGCCGAAGATACTGAAACGCTTGCTCAACTCACGCAGGAACTCGACGCGCAGCTTAAGTGCATTGATGAACGACAGATTGCCTTCCGAGACGGACAGCTCAAGATCAACAACATTGAACGGCAGGTTGAGAAGGACAAATCCTCCGTTCTTGACCTCATGCGCCGGCTCGCACAGGTCAGCTCGCGCTTAAGCTCGATTGAGATTGAACGTCGCAACATCGCTCAGCAACAGGGCAAGATTGCCGATCGCCGCCGGGGGGTGATTGAGGAAATCGAAGTCACGTCGGCGAAGCGCGATGACCTGCAGCGTCAGATCAAGGAAGTGCTGGCCGAGATCGAAACCGAACACGCGGCGTTGCAGGCTAAACGCGATGAATCGGCACAGTTGACGACACAGATCAAACAGATCAGCGAACAACTGGCCGGCGCGCGCGAGCATCGCAGCGGCATGCTGTCGCGCCAGAAGCTGCTGCAGGATTTAGAAGCCCGCCGTGAAGGGGTGAGCGAAGGTGCCAAAGCGGTGCTGCGCCGGCGCGAAAACGATTTCCCTTTTATCCGCGGCATTGTCGCCGACGTGCTGCGGGTGGACATTGAACACGCCAAGATCGTCGAAGCCGCGCTCGACGGGCGCGATCAGTGGCTCATCGCCACCGATTCGGCCGCCGTCCTGGCGGCGCGCGAGCAGTTTGAGAAGCTCGAAGGCCGCGTGAACGTCATTTGTCCCTTCGGTGGCACAGACAATCGCGCCTGTGTTTCCATGACGGGGTACGACTGGAACCAGCACGCCGAAATCGGCATTCGCTTCGCCGCCGATTTGGTGCGGGCCGAAGTGGACGACCAGCCGTTGTTGCAGCAGTTGCTCGGCAACACGGTGGTGGTGGATGATCTGGCGACGGCAATGCGTCTTCGCGAAGCCGGCCCGACGGGCGCGCGATTTGTTACGCCGGCCGGCGAAGTGCTCGAAGCCGACGGCACGCTCCACGCCGGCCCGCTCACGGCGGCGATGGGGCTGCTTTCGCGACGGTCGGAGCTTGAACTGATATCGTCACAAATTGCCGACATCGATGTGCGCGTTGAAGAGCTATCGCGCAATCTCTCGGAAGGCAACGCGTCGGCCAAACAGCTTGAAGATGAACAGAACGTGCTGCGGCAGGCAATCTATCAACTCAACACCAGCAAGGTCGAACTAAGCAGCCAGGACTCCGCCGCCGGAGATCGATTGGCGGCGCTGCGGCGTGAACAACCATTGCTCGAGCGAGAGCTTACGCTTTTCGTCGATCAGCAGCAGAAGCTCAAAGATGAAGAATCAAACCTGTCGGGCCAGCGCAGCGTGATCGAAGCAGAGCAGGAAGAAAAGCAGCGTTCGATCGAGCAATTGCAGACCGAGCAGATCGAGCTGGCCGAGAACATTAAGAAGTGGGCGGAAGAGCTTACGTCGGCCCGCGTGTCGCTCGGGCAGGTGCAGGAGAAACAGATCGCCTGTCGGCAAAGCGTGGAGCGGCATGCGGCCATGCGCGACGAACTATCGCAGCAGCTTGAGCGCATTGTGAAGGGGATCGATTCGCTGAGGTCGCGCATCGCAACGGTGGAAGCCGAAATTGCTTCAGCCGAGACGGCGCAACAACAACTGCAATCCCGCGAGAAAACGCTGGCGGAACAGGTCGAAACGATCGCCGGCGAATTATCGGCGATGCAGCAATTCGTCAATCACCTCGTCGGCCAAGTTGAGAGTCTGCGCGGCGAGCACGGCGAACTGGAACAGCAGCTCCACGCCATCGATATGAAACTTAACGAGCAGCGCGTTCGGTTAGAGTCGCTCGTGCAACGCACGCGCGACGAACTGCAATTGGATCTGCCCGTGCGCTATCAAGAGACAAACGATGCCCACGCTGCAGCGGTAGCTGCTGATCCGAACGCTCTATCGCCATTCGAAGGCAACGACGATCACTGGAGCGCGATCGCCGAAGAGATCAAAGAATTACGCGAAAAAATCGGGAGGCTTGGCAACGTCAACCTCGACAGCCTCGGCGAGCTTGAAGAGCTTGAGAAGCGTCAACAATTTTATGCGACACAAATCGCCGACCTGGCGACAAGCCGCGAGCAGTTAGCGCAGTTGATTGACGAGATCAACCGCGAAAGCAGCGTGCGGTTCGAGTCAACCTTCAACGCGGTCAAAGAGAATTTTCAGCAAATGTTCCGCAAGCTCTTTGGCGGTGGAAGTGCCGATGTGTTTCTTGAGCTTGAAGTAGACGACACCGAAGCCATGAAAGCCCAGGCCGAATCAATGGCCGCCGCCGGCGAGAAGGGGCCGGTGCCGGTGATGAAGAGAATGGTTGATCCGCTCGATGCCGGCATCGAAATCATCGCGCGCCCCCCGGGCAAGAAGCCGGTGACCATTAGCCAACTTTCCGGCGGCGAAAAGGCGATGACGTGCATCGCGCTGCTGATGAGCATCTTCAAATCCAAGCCCAGCCCGTTCTGCATCCTCGATGAAGTGGATGCTCCGCTGGATGAAGCCAACAACGTGCGCTTCGGCCAAATCGTTCAGGAATTTCTCGATATCAGCCAGTTCATTATCATCACGCACCACAAACGCACCATGCAGATTGCCGACTTGCTCTACGGCGTGACGCAGCAGGAGCAGGGCGTGAGCAAGCGCGTCGCCGTGAAATTTGATCAGGTGACGCAAGGCGGCAAGATCAGCGCCGAGGCGATTCGTGAGAGCGAGCGCATGGAAGCAGTTGCGGCGGCGTAATGCGGCTTCGTGCTCAGTAAAGCGACGTCGCCGTTCCGGCTCAAGTAGCCACTTCATTTCGTCGCCGGAAAATTGGTCGGCACGTAGTTCTGCGCGATCGGCATTCGCCGCCCAAAACCGAATGCGCGGCTGGTCACCTTCAATCCCGGCGCGGCTTGGCGTCGTTTGTACTCGCTGCGATCGATCAGCCTGATAACGCGCGTCACCGTCGCGGCGTCGAAGCCTTCGGCGATGATTTGCGCGGCGCCCATTTCCTTTTCCACATACCGCTCAATAATCTCATCCAGCACGTCGTACGGCGGCAGCGAATCCTGGTCGGTCTGATTGGGTCGTAGTTCAGCCGACGGCACTTTTTCAATGCTGCTGTGCGGAATCACCTCGCGGCCAGCGTGCTGGTTGATCCATCGGGATAGTTCCCAGACAGTTGTTTTGGGCACATCGCTAATCACCGCCAGCCCGCCGCACATGTCGCCGTACAGCGTTGAATAGCCGACGGCCGATTCGCTCTTGTTCGCCGTCGTCAGCAGGAGGTGGCCGAATTTGTTGCTGAACGCCATGAGGATTGCCCCGCGGACGCGCGCCTGCAGGTTCTCTTCGGTCGTGTCGCGCTCGCGGCCGGGCCAGTAAGGCGTGAGCAGGTTCTCATACGCATCATGCACGCCGGCGATCGGCACGACGTGAAATGCAATGCCAAGATTCTCTGCAAGTGTGCGCGCATCGTTGACAGAGTGATCGCTGCTGAACCGCGACGGCATCGCCACGCCGACCACATGTTCTTTGCCCAGCGCCGCCACGGCCAAGGCACAGACCAGCGCGCTGTCGATCCCGCCCGAAAGGCCGAGGACGACTGACTTGAAATTACATTTGCGAACATAGTCACGCAATCCAAGTAACAGCGACTTGTAAATAGATTCTATCCCTGTGGCATGGGTTTCCACCCCATGATGATGCGCGCCGGAGTCTATGAGACCGCAATTCGCCGCACCATGCCTCACGGGCTGAAAGCCCGTGCCACGATCAAGCTCAACAATCAGCAAGTCTTCTTCAAAATCCTTTGCATTCGCGATCAAATTTCCCAAGCGATCAAACACACAACTGTTGCCGTCGAAGATCAGTTCATCATTCCCGCCCACCTGGTTCACGTACACCAGCGGGTTGTTGAACTTCTTCGCCTGCTCGCCGAAGAGCTTGATGCGGAAGTCGTGCTTGTCGAGTACGAACGGCGAGGCCGAGCAGTTGATCATCACTTCGGCCCCTGCGGTATCGAGGTCGGCGATGGGGTTCTGATGATAGAGCCGCCGGGCGATCAGGCGTTCGTCGTTCCACAGGTCTTCGCAGATGCTCAGGCCCACATTTGTTTCGGCGAGATGCACAAGTTGATTGCGTTGGCTGCGCGGGCCGGGTTCGAAATAGCGGCTCTCGTCAAAGACGTCGTACGTCGGAAGCAGCGTCTTGTAATGTCTTGATGCGACCGCGCCGCCGATCAGCACCGCGACGGCGTTGCGCAGCGGCCGGCCGACTGGCTCAGTGTTGCGGTCGGCGAAACCCACGATCACTTCAATGCCCTGCGCCAACCCCGCCAAGCGGTGCACGGCGGCAATGTTGTCATCGATAAAGCTGGGCTTGAGCAGCAGGTCTTTGGGCGGATAACCGGTGATCGAGAGTTCCGGAAACACCACCACGTTCGCGCCGGCCGACCGGGCCTGCGCGATGAACGACGCGTGTTTGTCGGCGTTGGCGGAAATATCGCCGACGGTGGGGTTGATCTGCGCCAGAGCGATCTTCATGGTTTTGATCTTACGGTTGGAGCGGCGGCGGGGCGACGCGCCGCTCGCCTCGGCGGCTGGTGCGTTCGGTTGCGATACTCATGCCGCTGAAGAATCCACGGAAACTGCTGGTTGTGTGCGCGGTAGAGCATGCCCAGCGACCAGCACGCCCAGTGCGTCAGGTAAATGCCAAACACCAGACAGAACACGCCCAGTCCGCCGACGAGGCCGGGGTATTTGAGCAGGCCCTTTATGAACAGCGCATAGGTGCCCATGAGCACGCCCGTAACACCACTGCAGTAAATCGTAGGCCCCAGGATGAACAGCAGCACCGCGCCGATGTAGCGTTGGCCGCAGATTTTGATCACGCTCAGCACGCGATCCGGCCGCATGTTGGCGAACGTGCCGGCAGTGGCGGCGGTGAGGAATGCCGCCGGGAATAACAGCGCGCCGATCAGCACCCCGATGCCATGGCCGACCCAGCGCGCTTCCCCCGGCGGCGCGAACGAATACATCAAGTACCAGGGCAGAAACGAAAACATCAGCGCCAATGCCGTCGCCACGAAGGGGTTCCAAAAGTCATCCACGAAGCTCATCGATCCGAACGGGATCGGCAGATCGTCCTGCTCCAGCGGGCCGGTGGCTTCTACAATCCTTCCGTAGTGGCCGGCCAGCCCCAGCACCAATGCCAGCGGAATGATGGCAAAGAAGAACAATCCCGCCGCGACAGGAATAATCGCAATTTGCAGAAAAACGTGGGTGATAAAGACAAAGAACATCACCGTAATGTTCTGCGGCTGGAAGAGCTTCAGCCCGATCCACCCGATCCCCCCGCGTTCGTGCGGCGTCGCCACGCGATAGCCGAGTACCGCCGTTGCCATGGGAATCGGGCCGGTGCCACCGAACTTTGTTTCTTTCTTCACCATCAACGGCACGACAAGCTCGCCGGTGAGCGGGTCGTATTTCGGCGTGTCGCCAACAGCCGACTCATCGGCCAGCGGTATTTCATCGATGCCGGCGCGGGCCACATCTTCGGGCGTCGAACGCAGGTCGATCTCGTCACCCGAGTCGTCAACTCGGCTGCGCGTGAACGCTTGGGTGATGTGGCGCAGGCGGGTGGGTTCATCGACAATCTCCAGATCGGTTAGCTTGAAGCTGCCGTCGGCGTCGAGATTGCGCAGGTCGGATAGGGTCGGCACGTCGTTGAGCCGGCCGCAGCGGGGGCATTGGATCATTCCCCCGGCCTCGTCGTCGGGGGTTTGAATCGGCTGCGAGCAGTGGCATTTGAATTCGATCATGCTTCGTTCGACCCTGCCGGGCTGTTTCGTTTCAGGTTCGATCAATCCGGGCCGTCTTTCCATTATATATGGACGTTGTCGAGATGGCGTGACCGCTTTGAGTCGTTTCGTGCCCGGCCCTACAATCGTCGGCGGATTGGTGAAAGGATTCTCTCATGCGTGCTTTGGTTGTCGTGGCCATTGTTGTTTCGGGGTTGATGCTGCCCACGAGCGCGAGGGCGCAGGAGCAGAAAAATCCTGACGAGTTAAAGAAGCTGTATGAAGAGGCCGTCAGCCAGCTTAAGGCCGCGCAAGACCGAAAAAATGAGTTGGCCGCCGAAAATGAGAAACTGCAGGCCCGGATCGTGGAGCTTGAAACGCGGCTTGCCGAACGCAACGCCGAGGCTGCCGATTACGCCGAGCGCACCTGGTTTCTGCGTGCCCATCTTGCCGCCTGGCAGCGGTTTATGGATCGTTATCCGGATTGGCGAGCGCGCTGGGAGGCGTTCCTCGCCGCCGATGTGTTTGATCCTTTGGCCGACTGGCCTATCCACAATGCACCACCCGGGCCAGGGTGACCGGCGGCAATATGGGCCGGTTAAGATCATCATAAGTGGTTTCCTATAATTGGTTTACGTTGATTTACATGACCCCGGGACGTTCTTTCTTGACGGGGTCGGCCTCCGGTAGTCATACTGTGTTGGCCTTTTGGGAATGCGATCGAACCGGCCCGGCCGTGCTTGCGGCGGGGTTGATTGCGGGGCCAAATGTAAGCGGTTACGCGGCGGAGTTTGCCAACGCGCTCGGAGCCAACATCGCCTTCACCTCTGCAGGGTATTGGATTTGCTGATCGCAGTTTGTCTTGATCGAGATTGAAATGGACGCAGCACAGACAGGGTCCGCCGCCGCCGCGCCGAACACGCCCATGATGCCCACTGTCTCGGCGCGCCAACTGATTGTCGAGCCGATGGTCGAACCGGCGAGCGAACCAGTCGGCGAAGTTCGGGCGCAGTTGCTGCTTTCGGAGTCGCACTTCCGGTGCCATACGTTGCAGGCCGGCGGCACGACCATTCGTATTCTCCCAAGCGGGTGCATCTACTCGATCGAGCGCGACGGCATCCAGATCAACCAAATCCTGGCAAGCCCGACCGCCGGCGGAGTTCATCGGATTTATCTGCGATTGCTCGGCGACACGATCGAGCACGAGCAAATCGTCGGCCCGGAAGCGCGAAGCGAACGTTGTGCGGGCCACGATCGGTTTGTATGGAGCGGCCGTTGGCGCGATCTGCACTACCGCTGCACTTGCCGACTGCATGCCGACGGCGCGGCGTGGTTTTTTCAGATCGAAATACAAAATCACGGTGCCGAGGCTGTGCGCGTTGATGCGATTATGCTGCAAGATGTCGGCCTTTCGGCGCGCGGTCAGGTTCGCAACAACGAGTTGTACAACTCGCAGTACCTTGACCATGCTGTGTTCAACGATCATCGCATCGGCCCTGTGCTGATGGCGCGGATGAATCTGCCGCAGCCCAACGAAACCCACCCGTGGCTGATGCAGGGTTGCTTTCCGGCCGCGAAGGGGTTCACCACCGACGGCCTGGACTTCTTTGGCGTCGGCCATCGCGGGCCCCACGAAGCGGCGGCGCTTTCTCGACCGATTATTGGTGATCGGGTGCGTCAACATGAAACCGGCTACACCGCGTTGCAATCGGTTGATTTGCCATTGAATCCGGGGAATTCTGCAGAAATCACATTCTTCGCCACCTTCGATCGCGACCACCAGCAGCCGTCGTCCGCGGCCGATTTGCAGCGCGTCGAAATGGTTGAGGCCATGCGCCAACAAGTGTTGTCTTCGCCAGTGATGCCTGCGGGCGGCGTACATCGTCCGGTTGCTGTCGCCGACTATGACGGTCGCGCAGCGCCGAGTGTTTTCGCTGATGCCACGGCGTGGCGCGTCGACGATCTTGATCCTGCATCGATCGACCGACACTTTCCCTTCGCGCGCCGCCACGAAGAATTTAGCGGCGATGTTGGCAGCGGCCCGTTGCATTCGTTCTTTTACGGCGACGATGCGCGGCATGTGGTTCTCCAGGTCAAAGAGCGATCGGTGCTTCGGCCGCACGGGCATATTCTGCGGTCGGGCCGCGGGTTTACACCCGAGGCGGATCTGCTTTCGTGCGCGTGTTACGCGGCGGGGGTATTCGCTTCGCAGGTCACGTTCGGCAACACCAGCCTGGCCAAATTCCTTTCCACCGCGCGCGATCCGTTCAACCTGGTGCGTTCGAGCGGGCTGCGAATTTTCGTGCGCGATCAGCCGACGGGCGTATGGCAACTGCTCGGCGTGCCGTCGGCGTTCGAGATGGCGGCCGAAGGCTGTCGTTGGCTATACCAGTGCGATGGAAGAGCGATTGTCGTTGCCTGCACCACGTCCGAAGAATCGCCAGTCCTCAAGTTTACCGTGACCGCCGATGTACCGGTCGAGCTGCTTTTCTCGGCCGAAATTGCCGCAGCACCGACGGAATATGATCATTCTGCCACCCTCATCGTCGATGCCCGGCGCGGCCGGCTTACCGTGCGACCGTCTGCCGAATCGCTCATCAGCGCCAAGCACCCAGACCGCGCGCTGCACATTGTTGCACACGACGCCGCCGATGCAGCGGCGCTCGGCGGCGATGAACTGCTGTTTGCCGACGGCAGATCCCGAGGCCTTCCGTACGCGGCCATTCGAACGCGCGCAATCACTTCCTTCATGCTGAGCTTGGTCGGCACCGACGGCCCGAACAAACCCAACGCCAACGGTCACGCAGCGCGCCCGCCGGCCCGCAGCACCGTTCCACACCGCGACGATCCGGCGGCATTCTGGAACGAACTCACCGCCGATGTGCACATCGCCACTCCGCAATCGGTCCATGCCGGCACGCTGCAGGACACGTTGCGCTGGTTCGCGCGTGATGCCACCATTCACCTAAGCGCGCCGCGCGGCCTCGAGCAAGCCAACGGCGGGGCGTGGGGCGTCCGCGATGTGTGCCAGGGTCCGATCGAATTCCTGCTGAGCTACGGCCACACCAGCATCGCCGCCGACATTCTGCTCAAACTCTTCTCCCAGCAATACGCGCGCCGGCACGATTGGCCGCAGTGGTTCATGTTTCCGCCGTTCCAGGAAATTCAATCGACGCATTGTCATGGCGACGTTCTAATCTGGCCGGTAAAGGCGCTGTGCGATTATCTCGAGCAAACCAACGACGGCGCTATTCTCCAGAAGCGCGTGCCGTACACGGATGATGTCACGTTCCAACGCGGCGAGCAGCACGAAAGCATTCTGCAGCACGTCGACCACGTGCTGGACAAAATGCGCCGAGATTGCGTGCCGGGCCTGTCGCTGCCGCGTTACGGCGACGGCGACTGGGACGACTCGCTTCAACCCGCCGACGCCAACCTGCGCGATCGCATGGTCAGCTCGTGGACGACCGAGCTGATGCACCAGACGCTGCGCCGCTACGCCGTCGCGATGGCGCAGTTCGGCCAGGTTGATCGCGCCCGGGTGGCCGAGCAGATGGCGGCCGAAGTGGCCGCCGATTTTCAGCAGCACCTTCTACCCGGCGGGGTGGTGGCCGGGTTTGCCATTTTCGCCGACCGCCAGCCGGTCGAGTACCTTTTGCATCCTGCCGACCGTCGCACCGGCCTTCGCTACCGGCTCATTCCGATGACGCGCGGCATCATCAGTAATCTTTTTACGCCACAGCAGGCACATCGCCATCTGCAACTGATCGGTGAACATTTGCTCTACCCCGACGGCGCACGGCTGATGGATCGCCCCACGCCCTACCGCGGCGGGGTGGAGACCGTGTTCCGCCGCGCCGAGTCGGCTTCGTTCTTCGGCCGCGAGATCGGGCTGCAGTACGTCCACGCGCATCTTCGTTACGCCGAAGCCATGGCCGTGCTGGGCCGCGCCGATGACTTGCTGCGCGCCCTGCTAATCGTCAACCCGATCGCCGTGACTGATGTGGTCAGCAACGCCCGGCCCCGGCAGCGGAACTGTTTCTTCAGCAGTTCCGATGGCGCCTTTACCGATCGCGCGCACGCTTCAAAAGACTACGAAAAGCTGCGCAGCGGCGAAATCCCCGTCGACGGCGGGTGGCGCATCTATTCGAGTGGGCCGGGCATATATTCGAGCCTGGTCATCCGGCACTTCTTCGGCCTGCGCCGCTATTACGACTGGGTCGAGTTCGATCCGGTCTTGCCCGCAGAGTTCGACGGCGCAACGTGCGCACTCACGCAAGCCGGCCGGCGCGTCTGCTATCGCTTCCACGTCGCCACCGCCACCTCCGGCCCGCGCGCCGTGCGCATCAACGGGGTGACCATCCGCGCCACGCAGGAGGCCGCCAACCCTTACCGCACCGGCGGATTCCGCTTCCCCGCCAACGAGTTCGAAGCGCTGCTGACGCTCGATGAAAACCTCGTCGAGATCGACCTGTAGCCCGCCGCAGACATTTACGGCACAACTTGAGCTAAGGCTCAAATCGTGGCACCCTCGCTACTGACAAAATTTACCCGCCGACTTTTTCCGGGGCGGCGAGGAGTTTCTCGACAATTTCTGCCACCTTCCCGCGGGCGTTAACGCTGTACAGGTTGCCCTTCTGATCCACCACAAACAACGCGGGGATCGAGTTGATGCCCCAACTCATGCTGAACTCGCTCTGCCAGCCTTTGCCCTGGTAATACTGCGGCCACGGGATTTGTTCTTTGGCGACGAACGCCTTGAGCTTGGTCAGGCCTCCCTTGTCTTCTGGTTCGTCAAGGCTGATGCCGATGAATTCGACACCCCTGTCTTTGTACTTGGCGTAGATTTCTTTCATGTGCGGCATATCGGCGACGCACGGGCCGCACCAGGTGGCCCAGAAATCGACCACGACCACTTTGCCGTGCAGGTCGGCCATTGACATTGGCTTGCCGGTGACGGCGTCGGTGAACGACAGTTCGAACGGCTTGCCCACGCCGTCGGCCTGGCGGATCTTTCCTATCGCGGCTTGCGCGCTTTTTGAGGTCGGATACACCTCAACCACGCGTCGCAATAATGCCAGCGACTTTTCCGGCTGATCGCGCATCCGGTCGGCGACAGAGATCAGCAACGACGCGGCTCGCTCGTCCGTCGGGGCGGCTGAAACGAATTGCTCGACCAGCGGCAGACTCTGATCCACTGGCTGGTTGTAATCCATCGCGGCCAGCTTGGCTTTCGCATATTTCAGATCAAGCGTGAGCTTGTCGTCCGGGTGCGCTCGCAAAGCCGCGTCAATTTCCTCATCCGCAATGGGTCTTTTTTCAAGTTGCCACAGGGTGATCCATCGCGTCATGACGAGATCGAATGCCTTGGGATGATTCGGGGCCGCCTTCCAAAGCTCGGCCGCAAATTCGGCGCGCATTTCCATCGCGGCGTTGCGGTCTTTCATGAACTGCTGGATGTAGGCTTTATCTTCCTGCTTAGACTGATCGAACGGCGGCATCCCCACCGCGTCGTAATCGACGACGATCGCCCCGGCATCTCGCGCCGCGGCAGGGGCATCACCGGCGAATGACGTTCCGGTGGTGAGAGCGAGGATCAAAGCGCCCGACAGGAAAACCTTAAGCATGAGTATCACCTTTCCTGGAAAAGTTATTTGGCCGAGTCGAACAACGATGAAACGTCTACCTCAAAACCCGGGAGCAGCGCGGAGCGCGCGATCTGTCCGCGGCCCACGTCGCCCTGCGCGATGTAAACGCCGTTCACCAGAGCGAGCACCAGTACGCGCTGCTTGTCGGCGTCGATGATCCAGTATTCCGGGATTTCCGCTTGTTGATAGTCCGCCCGCTTCTCGACTAAATCGCGGTTTCGATCCTGGCTCACGACCTCGACAACCAAATCGGCGCCGTCGGCGAATTCTTCTGCCGCCTTGTGCGCGTTCTGTGCAAGCGTGAAGACGACATCCGGCTCTCGAATCCTGCCCGGCCAGAGGCGCACCGGATACGCCGCCAACACCGTCTCACCCTGGCCCTTTGGCTTGATAAACGCATCGAGGATGTCCGCGAATGCGCGGGTGAGTTTCTGATGAGTTCGAGTGGGTATGTCCAGCACCTCGACGCAGCCGTCGGTCAGTTCGATCTGCCGCGAAGTCAGATTGCTGAGCGCGAAGAAATCGCCGTCCGACCAGTCGCCCTGCACAGGCCAGAGCTTGACGATCGGCCACGACGGGTCGCCGCGTTTGGCCGGAGGAACTTGAACATCGATTGACATCGTTGAGTGAATTATATCACGAGCATCAATTATTTCTTCGCCGCTTTTCTCCGACGCAGCTCCGCATCAATAAAACGATCCAACTCCCCGCGGTCTAACACACTTTCTACATCGTGCGTTTCGACGTTGGTGCGATGGTCTTTCACGCGCCGGTCGTCCAGCACGTATGAACGGATCTGGTTGCCCCAGGCGATCTGGCCTTTTTCGCCGACGATCGCCTTCAGCTCGGCATCGCGCTCGGCCTGCTGCAGCAGTTCGAGCTTGCTCTTGATGATACTCATCGCCAGCCGCTTGTTTTGCTGCTGCGACCGTTCGACGGAACAGGTTACCGTGATTCCGGTGGGTTTGTGCGTAATTCGAACCGCCGACGCCACTTTATTCACGTTCTGCCCGCCAGGCCCACTGGATCGGACAAAGGCGACGAAATCCAGGTCGTCTTCGGGGATTTCGCCGTCAGTGTCGTCGTCGGCGAACTCGGGTGCAATTTCCAGTGCCGCAAAGCTTGTCTGCCGCTTGCCTTGCGCGTTGAATGGAGAAGGTCGCACGAGCCGATGCACGCCGGCCTCGGCACGCATGTAGCCGAACGCATATTCGCCGGCCACGCGGAAGGTGGCGGATTTGATGCCGGCCTGCTCGCCGTACTGACGATCGACTTCGGAAACATCCCAGCCGCGCTTTTCCCAGAAATAGAGATACATCCGCGCGAGCATTTCCGCCCAATCCTGCGCTTCGGTCCCGCCGGCGCCGGCTTGGATCGTGACGAAGCAATTGAGCGGGTCGTTGGCACCGTCGAGCAACGCCTGCAGCTCGATCAACTCTCCCTTGGCTTCGAGGTGGGTGAGCATGCGATCGGCCTCTTCCAGCGAATCGTGGTCTTTGGCTTCTTCGGCAAGCTCTTTGAGCGCACGGGCGTCGTCAATTTCGCGCAGCATGGCCTCAATCGGCTCGATGGTGGCTTTGAGAATCTTCACCTCGGCGACGACGGTTTTGGCGGTTTCCTGATGGTCCCAGAAGCCCGGCTCGCCCATGCGCGCTTCAAGCTCCTTTCGGCGGGCGATTTTCGTGGGGAAGTTAAAGAGAGTCCCGAATGGCAATGATCCGGGCGCTAAGGGTTTCGATGGCGGTTGAGAGATTATCGTGAACCATGCATGAATCTTAACCCATGCATCACCGCACGGGAATGAGCGCCGCGGCAAATTCGCGAGCGTCGTTTGTTGGCAATTGCAACGTCCGCTACGCATTCGAATCAACTCAAGGGCGTTCCGGGCCGATGTTTCGAAAAGCCGCCGATGTCCTACATGTAGTTATCGGCTGTCCTGGCCTGCATTGGGAGCCTGGAAAGAGGAATGCCACGATGTCTCAGCGACCCGCCGACAACCGAGCCGAAAGAACACGCCTGACCATTGTGGAAGCGCAGACGGCGCTCCAGCAGATGGATAACGCCGCCAAGCCCGCCGACGCCAAGGCGCGGCGCATGCGCATTCCCTACACCGATCAACAGGTGGTGTTGGAAACCGAAGAGGGCGCCGGTCGAAAAATTCGCCAGGCACTTCAGGGGCGCAATCTCAGTACGTTTGGATTGGCCGCGATGCACCCGCAGTTTGTGCATAGCGGGCGCCGTTGCGTCGTTTACCTGGATTCGCTTGAAACCAACGCGCCCGTGGCGATTCCCGCCAAGATCGGGCGCTGCCGATTCGTGGGCGGGCGTGTACACGAGGTGGCCATTCGGTTTGAGGCGCCGATCGACGTGCGGCACTTCATCCGCCTTAATGCCGCCGACACCCGAAAATACGCCGCCGAGCGAAAGGCCGACAACCTCGAAACGCCCGAGACGGCCGCGGCAAAGCCCGCGCGGGCTTCGGGGTCAGCCTTGGTGGTGGAAGACTTCGAGAGCAATCGCCAGCTCTACGCCATGTGGCTCGGTAAGATTGGATTGAACGCGCTCAAAGCGGCAAATTCGGCACAGGCAGAGCAGATTCTCGCCGAGCATCCGGTCAACCTGATCCTGGTTGATGCACAATTGGGCGAGAATGACAACGGACTCGTTCTGGCGCGTCGACTTCGCGCTAGAAAGCTGGAAACGCCGATCATCTGCATCTCCGCCGACGCATCGGAAGGCACTCGAGCCAAGGCGATTGCCGCCGGGTGTACTGATTTCCTGCCCAAGCCTTTCCAGCGTGAAGAACTGGAACACATCGCCATGGCATTATTGCGCGGCGACCCCTACGGCCCGTTGCAGAACACTCCCATTCGGAGCACGCTTGCCGACGACAAAGATACGTTGCCTCTGCTGGAAAAATTTGTGGACCAGGTTCGAACGCTCGCTGACATGCTGCGCACGGTGATCAACAGCAACGATGTCGCCGGATCTGCAAAAATCTGCCAGCGGCTGACCGAAGGGGGAACCGGCTATGGCTTTGCGGCGGTGTCGGACGTGGCGAAATCGGCGATTGCGACGATTGCGAAAGACCCCAAAAACCTGCTGCGCATCCGCCGCGACATCGATCGCGTGCTTCATGTGGTCAATCGCATGCAAACCTGAATGTCGGTCAGTCGGCCAACCGTCAGTCGGCAAACTGGGGTAACACCGGGATACTCACCCCTTTGGGCGTCGGCTGTGCAAGGGGCGCGCTGATCTGCGGCACGTCTTCCAGAACACGCGCCATCGCAATCTCATCACAACCGTGGCGCTTCGGGCAACGCACGCAGTCGCTCCAAACCTTTAAGGGCAGCGTGTCTTTTTCAACGACGACAAATCCGAGCTTCTCAAAAAATGCCTGTTCATAAGTGAGGGACATCAGCTTGCGAATGCCCAGCCGGCGGGCTTCATCAATCGACCATTGCGTCAGCAACTTGCCGATTCCCTTACCCTGCCGTCCGATCTTTACTGCCAGCGACCGCACTTCGGCCAGGTCGGCCCAGATAATCGCCACACCGACGCAGCCGACCACCTCGCCGTCATGCTCGCATACCGCAAAGTCGCGCACATTCTCATAGAGCTGCGCATAGCTCTTAAACAGCATTTTGCCCAGTTCGGCATGGCTGTTGACGATCGCCTGAATCGCAGGCACGTCATGAATGGTGGCGGGGCGGATGAGCATGGTGATGAGAGTATACGAAGGATTATCGAAGATGTTCTTCAGGAAAAAGCGTTGCGGTGGGGCAGATATTCCTGTCTGCCTCGCGTTCCACGCGACCTCAACCGGCGAACGGCATGGAATGCCGTGACAGACAAGAATGTCTGCCCCACCGCCACGAAATAAATAAAGTCAGCGATCAACCGCTAAGACGGCTGCACCTACGGCTCCACATCCGGCGTGACCTCTATCAACTGCATCGATGCCTGCGGAAACAGCTTGCGATGCTCCGGCGGGGCGTCTTGGATTTCCATGTCCCCGTCAATGTCGGCCTGGTGAACCAGAATTTTCTTCTCGCGGATCAATTCCAGTATCGCAAGGAACACGCCGATCATCTCGCTGCGGCTGCTTCGACCTTCCAGCAGCGTACGCAAAGACAGTTTCGGCTCGCGCTTCAACCGATCTTCAATGTCCGCCGCGTGGAGTTCGATCGGGGTTTCGTCGTACTCCACTTCATGATACTTGGGTTTGCGAAACCCGATATCCTTCATCAGCCGGCTGAACGTCTCCAGCAGGTCCCACACCTGCACTTCATCCATATCCAGCGGCGGAGGCTCGTTGTTATCAATCTCCGGCAGCACGGGCACGCGCGGAAATTTGCTCTCGTAGTCGAACCGATGCCGCTCGAGCAGCGTGGCCTGATCTTTAAATCGCTTGTATTCCAGCAACTGCTTCACCAGCTCGTAGCGAGGATCGGTGAGTTGATCGAGTGACGAAGAAGAATCCGCAGCGGCAGTTTCCGGCTTGGGAAGCAGCATCGCCGACTTGATTTCCATCAGCGTCGCCGCCATCACCATGAAATCGCCCGCGACGTTAATATCCAGCCCGTGCTCGCGGCTGACTTCGCGCAGGGCCGCCAAATACTCCATGTAGGTTCCGGTGATGCGCGCGATGGGAATATCGTAAATATCCAGCTCGTCGCGCTTCAGCAGAAACAGAAGCAGATCGAGCGGACCGTTGAAGACATCGAGTTGTACGCGGTATTCCATGGAGGCTTCCTTTCCAGCATGGCTGCGGGTCAATATTTAATTCTTAGTCGGTCGGCTTCGGCTTTGGTCAATCCCATCGCGATGGTGACGTTGCCGGTTCCCGTCGCGCCATAACGCTGATTGGCCGCGTCCATAATCATGGCGCTTCGCTCGACAGCATCGAGTTCGCCCCATTCATCCCAGACAACATAGAAATGCATCAGCCGCCCGGCGCCGTCGCGTTCTTCGAGAATCACCGGCTCGATAGCGCCCGGGTCGGGGTGTTGCCACTCCCGGCAGAGCGCGTCGAGCAGTCGGTCGTAATCCGCGTGCTGTCCGGCTTGTTGCAGGTTACGTACTGGCATATCGCTAGCTCCATAAATCGGCGATTCGGGCACGCGCCCACGAGGCGGCACGGTAGACCATTTTGGCCTCATTTGCCGACACCTGTTCGGGATGATACCGCATTTCATTCCACCACGTCGCGTAGACCGCCATCGTATGTCGGCGCAGCTTTTCGGCCGTGTCCTGCGGCAAAGGCTTGGACTGCACTGAACGACGGCGCTGGATGTACCCGCTCCAGTACAAAATGCTGTGAAAGCCCTCTGGCACGACCGACGGCGCAACGTTCATCAACTGCTTCGTGGTATTGAGCCACGCCCGCAGATCAGTCGTCGGAGGCAAGCCGTCAACTTTGGCGGCTGCAACTTTGAGATGAATTTCAACCGAAAGCCCGAAAAAGTAGACCGCCGCTGCCAGACGCCCGGCGAGCAGTGCCTCCAGCCCATCCCAGTATCGCTGTTCCGCCGCGAGCGAGACAATTGAAATCGATTCGGGTTCACGCTCGAGCCGATGCCGAAGAGACTGTTGAGAGAGATTTGCGGCCATCGCGACGGCGAGTATTGTACGCTGTGTGCCCAGCGATTCCATTGCGACGTTCGCCCGCCAGGTCATCGAAGTCGAAGCCGCCGCCGTCGCGAAAATGGCTGCGGCGGTGGATGACGCGTTTGTTCGCGCGGCCGAACTCATCCAGAAATGCCCCGCGACGCTGCTCACCTGCGGCATCGGCAAGGCCGGACATGTCGCCCGCAAAGTATCGGCGACGTTTTCATCGACCGGCACACCGTCGCACTACCTGAACCCCGCCGAGGCGGTGCACGGCGACTTAGGGGCGGTGCGAAACGGCGATGTCGTTCTGGTTTTCAGTTATTCAGGCGAGAGCGATGAGATTCTGCGAATGCTTTCCATCCTTAAAAAGCTGGATCATCCTGTAATCGCCATCACCCAATCGAAATCTTCCGGCCTCGGCAGGCACTCTGATGTGGTGATCCAGATGGGACCGGTCGAAGAAGCCTGCCCGCTGGGTTTAGCCCCGTCGGCCAGCACCACGGCGATGCTGGCGTTGGGTGACGCACTGGCGCTTTCGGTGATGAAACTGCGAAACTTCACCCGTGATGATTTCGCCATCTTCCACCCCGGCGGGCAACTGGGCCGAAAGCTGATTAAGGTGGCCGAGGCAATGTCATTCAAAGCCGGCGACAACCTGCCGCTGGCGCGCGATACGCAAACCGTGGGCGAAGTGCTGTCGAACGTGGCCAAAATTAAACGCCGCTGCGGTGCCGTGGTGCTCACCGACGCCGCCGGCAAGATGAGCGGCATTTTCTCCGACGGCGACTTGCGGCGGCTGGTCACCGGCGATGTGAATGCGCTCAAACGCACCATCGGCGATGTGATGACCAAAAACCCGCGCCGCATCCGCGGCGATCAGTTGGCCAGCGAAGCGATGGCGATCATGCACCAGTTTCGCTTCGACGAATTGCCGGTGGTCGACGAGCAGGACCGGCCCATTGGCGTCATTGATGTGCAGGACCTGGTGATGCTGAAGATGCTGGATGTGGATGACAAGGCATGAACGTGTTTTTGTAGCTTACACTTTCGGTATCGCGTGGAACGCGATGGCAGACAGGAATGTCTGCCTCACCGGGTGAGTCAGGGCAGGTAATTGATGCGTTCGGTCATTCTGGTTCTCGCGACCATTGGCGTGCTCAGCGGCGCGTTTTTGCTCTACGCGCTGCTGCAGACCGCGCCGCCGGCGCTGGAAAATGCACGGCAGAACGCGGTGCGACTTAGCGATCGCCGTGCGGACGGCGGTGCGACCACACAGTCGGTTGACAAGCCATCCGTTGAAAACAATGTAAATGAATCGTCACAAGCGCCCGCCGCCCCGGCTCCTGTTTTGCAGAAAAATTCCGACCCGAACGAACGCATCATCGGCGCCGGCGAAAACGTGTGGGTGAAATCGTTCGATAAAAATAACCGCCTGGCCAACGAGTTCCGAGCCGCCAAGTATGATCCGCAGGGCGACTTGGTTAACGTCACCCGACCGCAGGCCCGGTTTTATCTGGACGACGGCGCGGTGCTGCTGATCGACGCGGCACACGGGCAGGTGGTCATCCCCGCCGGCACAGGTCAGCGTGAAACCATGCGCGACAGCCGCGGCCAGGCGCCGACGCGCGGCGAGTTGTACGATGTCACCCTCAGCCTCCTTAAAACCGTCGACGCCACCGATCCCATCCTCCGCTGCACAATGAACAACATCGTGTTTGATAACGACACGTTTCGCATCGCCACCGAAGCCTTCACCGATGCTTCGGGCCAGACCATCCCCGCCGAGCGCGTGCCGGTCACCATCCGCGGGCAGGATTATGACTTTGATGGCTACGGGCTGGTGATTCGCTGGAACGAAGTCGATCAGCGACTGCAACTGCTTGAAGTCGCGCGGGGTGATCGGTTGGTGGTGAAAAATCCCGGCGCGCTCAAGCTCGACTCGATCACCCTGGGCCGAGGCGACGCGGCTGCGGCGGGAAATACGGTAACGCCAGCAGTACCCATCGAAGTAAAGTGGGCCGGGCCTTTGCGGGTGACGCCCGGCAAGATCAGCAAGACGCTGGATCGCCAGCATTACCGGGCGATGCTCACCGAGCAGGTAAAAGTTACGCAAGCCGACAATGAACTGGCCACCGCGGACGTGCTGGAACTGGCCTTCAGCGTCGAACCGCAGGATAAACCCGCCGCCGGCCGCGAACGGCCCGTGGTGGTATCGCTCACTGGCGCGCCAACCGTCGTCAAAATGCAGGGCATGCAGGCCCGCGCCGCGGTGGTGAGTTTTGATACGGCCACCGGCAAGGCCACGCTACGCAGCTCGGCCGAGTTTCCCCAGATCGGATTGCAGGATTCCTCCGGTCGCACGATGTTCGCTCGGCAGGTGGATTACGACCCCGCCCAAGGCACGGCAACCCTCGCCGGCCCGGCCAAGTTCGAAATCCGCCTTCCCCCCGACGCCGCTGACAAAAACGACGTGCGCACGCTCGTCGCCGATGCCTCGAAGCAGTGCGTGATCGTGTTCGATCCATCGCAAAAGGAACCGGTGATCAAGTCGGCGATGCTCAGCGGCGATGTGGCGATCGACCATCCGCAACTCAAATTGTCCTGCCAGGCACTCGACCTTTCGTTCGCCGAAGATGCCCCCAACGGCGCGCCTGCACTTGATCGTCTGTCGGCTGATGGCGCGGTAAGCGCCAACATCCTCGGCCGCGACGGCAAGGCACAGAAGATTCAATGTCAGTCGCTCCAACTAAAGACGCGCCTCGGTGCCGGCGACCAACTGTCGGCCGAATCAATCGTGGCCACCGGCGACGTGCGCATCGAATCGCCGCAGCAGCTCGTGCGGGCCGGTCGGCTTGAGGTAACGTTCGCGCCGAATACGGGGAGCGCCGAGAAATCGATTCTCTCCATCGGCGACGACCGAGTCGCGACGCTGCTGGCCGATGGCAACGTGAGTTTCGTTTCCCCCGACGGCGGCGGAGTTTGGGCCGACCGGGTGACGCTTAACGGCGACCCGGCCGCGCCGCGCGATCTGCTGCGCGTCGAAGGTAAACCCGCCCGCATCGGCGATGCGCGCGGAATGCTGCTGGCGAATTTAATCGATTTCGACCCGGCCACCGGCGACGCCAAGGCCGTTGGTGGGGGGAAGTTCCAAACCGCCTTCGCCGCCGCCGCCGACCAGCCCACTCGGCCGGCGATGGTCGAGTGGACAGGCGATTTAACCTTTGATAGCGCCCGCGGCACGGCGCAGGTGAACGACGGCGTGACGATCGCATCCGACCAGCCCGACGGCACAAAGGTCACCGGCAGCGCCAACGCGCTGTCGTTGGCATTCGAAAAGACGCCGGCAACGCAACCCGCCGCAACGCCGCTGGCGGGCCGGCGCATTCGCGATGTAAATCTGCTGGGCGACGTGCAGTTTGCCGCGCAGCAGAACGATGCCGCGGGCGCGCTGCGGCAGCGGATGCACCTGTTGTGTGAGAAGCTGGTTTATCAGCCGATGGACGGTCAGATCATCGTTCCGGTCGCCGGGCGAATGCTGGTGGAAGACCGCCGCGCCGTCGAAACGAACGTGGGCGAGGCCAAGGCCGGCAGCGAGATGATGCAATCTCCCAAAGGCGCGACGGCATTTCAATGGAATGAAAAGCTGTCATTTTCACCGGCCGACAACCGTGCCGAAATGGCCGGCGATGTGCTGGTGGTGCATCAATCCAGCGACGCGTCAACGCGGCCGATGCGGCTTAACGCCGATGTCGTGCTGGCCGAACTCGCCGGCAAAGCCGCCGCCGTCGGCGATACACAGGTGAAGCGCCTGAGCGCGCGTGGCAACGTGCGGTTTACGTCCGGCAAGCTCGAGTTCTCCGCCGCCGAGACTGAGTTCCGCCCGCTGGAAAACATCGTCATCGCCCGCGGCGACGACCGCGTGCCCGCGCTGTTGCTCGATGATCAGGGTTTAAGTAAAGGCACGTTCGCCGAGCTATGGCTGAACACCCGCACGCAGGAATCGCATGTGCGTGACTTCCGCGCTGTGGTTCGAAGGTAGCGTGCTGCTTTCGGCGATGGTTGTCATACCGAACGGTACTGCGCAGCAACGGTTCGTCGTAAAACGCCTTGACGCCGCGCGCCGGTCATTCCGCGAAACCGCAAGCGCCCGCTTCGCCAATTCGCGCATCGCACGCTTGCGGTTCGGCTTAACAGGATCGCCGGGTAATCTCAAAGTGCTGCGCGGCATGGCCGCGCTGCGCCAGCACGGTCGCGCCGGCGCAACGCCTGTTTAAGGAAAATCCGGCCGCACGCGCCTTAAAACCCCAGCAAATATACTGTTTTGCAACGGCGCGCTGCGCCAGCGCGCGCCGGCCAGCGCAGCGCCGGCCATTGAATAGAGTCGCTTGTTCGCGTGAGCAGGTGCTCTTTCAAATTGGAGGCGCAGATGAACAATGAACTGGCAGTCACCGGCGGCAAGGGTGTGCACGACAATGCACGAGAATGCACGATTTCAAACGAACCCGTTGCTCCGCAGCTCACCCAACAGCAACAATCGGCGATCGATTTGCTCGTGCAAGGCCAATCGCTTGGACGCATCGCGCACGCCTTATCCATTGATGCAAGCACGCTTTATCGATGGCGGCAGGGCAAGGCCTTTGACGCCGCGCTCGGTGAGCGCCGCAACGATTTGTGGAAAGAGGCGATCGGGCGATTGAAATCGCTCGTGCATCCGGCGCTGGATGTGACCGAGGCGCTGCTGAAGAATTGCCAAGCCGAAATCTGCTTCCCTGCCGCCGTTACCGTGTTACGGATTTCGGGATTGACCAAAGCATTGCAAAACAGCGATTGAAGCAAGCGACCGGAATGCAGTGGGCGTTACATCGGCGTAATCACCAGCCCAAACCCGGCCCCGCGGATGGCCTGGCCGGGTTGCAGCGGGGTGGTTTCGTCGATCGGCTGGTCGCCCATGGTGACGGCGGTGGCGCCTTTCAGGTAAAGCTGGCCGTCGCGCTGGATGATGACGATGGCGTCGGTCAGGCTGTCGACGCGCACGTGGCTCGCGCCGCCGGGGCCGATCACCACGTCGCGGTCCATCAGAATAATTCGCCGAACGTCCGACCGTGGGTGACGCGCGCCGCTGAGATCGATCGTCGCGGTGGTGCTGGCCGGCACGGGCATCGCAAACATCATTCGACACCGCGGCGACAGCGCGATGCGATCGCCGGCCCCGAGGAGTTTCGACGCGGTCGGCGCCGAGGCGGTCGCCATCGGGCTGTCGTTTACCGCCACGCCGCTGCCGCCGCGGAGAAAGTAATCATCTTCCACGCGCTCGATGGTGGCGGTGGGGGTGTTGGGTTCGCACACGAACCCCACCTGCACGCGGCTGCTGGAACTGATCGGGCCCAGGGTCACGGCGCTATCGCGCACGACCACAAAGCTGCCGGCGCCATCCACCTGAACCAGCAGGCGATTGGTGAGCGTCGTCGGACGGCGCGGCGAACCGGGAATGGGCGGGGGAGTCATGCGCGGCGCGCTCATCATGGGTGCCGGCGCGCCCGGCGGAGCGAGGGTTTCGTGGAGGTGATGCGCTTTAACGGTGGCCACTAATCCCATCGGCCCGCCGCGAACCGCTTCGATGGCGGCGGCGGCTTCGGCCAATCGGTCGGCGCCGTCACGCAGCCATTTGGCATTGTTCATTGTGCTGTAGAGCCGCCGCAGAATCTCCTCGGCGCGCCGCGGCTGCCCGCGGTCGATGGCATCCCATGCGGTGCGAAGTTGGCCAAGCGACTGGCGGAGTTGTTCAACGTCCAGCGCGTGCGGTGCAAGGCGGGTCAGCCGTTGTTCGAGCAGCATGGCCCGGTCGAGCCGGCCTTCGGTCAGCGATTCGGTGGCTTGCTGAGATAGATCGCGATGCAGTTGATCGATGAGCGTGGTCGCCTGGGCGTTGGTGGAATCGAGCTTCTGGGCGGCGAGCAGTTCAATGACGGCCGACTCGTAATCCTGTCGCGCGATGGCGGCGCGGGCCTTATCGATCGATGCACGGGCACGCTCGGTTTGATCCGACAAATCTTCCATGATTGCCGCCAGCCCGCCGGTGCTCAGTTCGCCTCGGTTGACGAATTGCTGAGCCGTCGCGAGCCGGCCCTGATTCAAGTGAAACCGCGCCTTGGCGACAGCCTCGGCGCTCTTGCGGTGTCGCTGCTGGCTGTCGAGCATCGCCGCAGCGGCCTGCGCTTTCAACTCAACCGCCTCAGGCATCGCTCCGGCGAGGCGGAGGGCCTTATCGGCATCCATGGCCGCGTCGGCGGGACGATCCATCGACAGCCACTTCCTGGCCCGGGCCAGCAGGCCGGTCGTCACCTGCGTGACCAGTTCCTGGCCCTTGCGGTGCGACCGAACATCGGGCCGCTGCACGAGGGCCAGGGCCTCATCCAGCCGATCGTCGGCCAGAGCAACTTCGGCTTGTCGAAGGCGGAGGAAAAGCACGGAATAAACTCCCGCTACGCCGATCACAAAAAATTTAATGTGCGCCGTTCGTAACGATTAACGATTGACGATTAACCAGATGCTTACGACAGCCTCCTGTCAATCTTCAATCTTCAATCTTCAATCGTCAATCGTCAATCGTTACGACGCGATCAGCACGGGAAACATGATTAATGGGAACCGCTCGACGAAGCCAGAAACTCATCCGCCTTCGCCTTCAGTTCGCCTTCGTTGATCACGTTCGCCTGAAGCGGCTGGACGAATTTGCTTTCGTGCGCCATCACGCGTTCGGCGACATCGAGACGGTCGCGGATCTGTTCGATCAGCTTCTGCGACTGGGCCAGCTTGGTGTTGTCAATGCTCGCATTGGTGCCCACGCTGCTGGCCTGCACCAGACGGTGCTGACTTTCCAGCGAGGCGATCTGGGCGACGAGCATTTCTTTCTGCTGCTTCGTCCGGTTCAGCGCCTGCACTGCGGCGACGAGGCTCTTGGCGCGGTTATCGAGCAGACGCGCCTTGCCGGCCAGAACCGATTCGGCCTCCTGGCTCAATTCCAGCCGCCGGGCAAGCTCTTCTTTCACCTGGTCGCGCGAGTATTCAATCCCGGCCAGCGTGAATGTTGCGGCGGGCTTGTTGAGCGCGTCGCGCAGGCTGGTGAGGCGAACCTTTTCTTCGCCCAGCGATTTGTGGCTGCGGGTGATGTCGGTTCGCAGGTTGTCAATCTCGACTTCCTGCTGCGCGATCAACCGGATGTTGGCGTGCATTTCGGGAAGGATGTCGTCGACCAGGTCCTTCGCCCGACGCAGCTCGAATTCGACGGGTACGTTGTCGCGCACCGCCGTCTGCACCGCCCGGCTGCCGGTGGTTACGTAGCTGCAAAGATCGCGACCAAAAACCAAACCGCCCACGAGCACCGCGCCGCCCGTGCCGATTACCGCATACTTGACGAGTTTTCCGCAAAACATAGCAAACTCCTGTTGTTAAACCGGCGGCGGCGCTCGCCGCCTACAACAGGGGAGTTCGATTGGGGGGGCGGGATATTTCAGGGCGGTCAACGATTCGTGCCGTTCGCGGTGCGTTCGGGTGAAGCGGAATGGCGCGAGCATGGAGGGTGCTGGTGAGGGTTACACCGTCATTTCTCGACCAGATCAACCCCGATGTAAAGCTCGGCCAACGGCAGTTCGATGGATACGCTCGGCAGCTTGGCAACGGCGGCGAGGCCCTGATAGACGGCGATGCGCCAAGCGCCATCCTTCTGCCGCGAGTACGTTTCGACCATGGCGGTCGATTGCGATACCAAAACGTAGTCTTCCATCGAATCGATATCGCGATAAAGCGAAAACTTTTCTCCGCGGTCGTAGCGCTCAGTCGAGTCGGAAAGAATCTCAAAGATGACTCGGGGATTTGTGATGGTCGTCTGCTTGATATCGTCCGGATCGAACTCTGGCTTGCGGCAGACGATGTTAGCATCAGGGTAAAGGTAATTGAGTCGCTTGCCGACGCGAACACGCATGTTGCTTTCCAGCATGAAGCACGACGAGCCTTTCAACCGCATCCCCGCGGCAAGTCCGAGATTCATAATAATCCGGCTTTGCGAATAGCTCCCCCCGGCCATCGCCAGAATCTCGCCGTCATGAAACTCGTTTTTCACCTCAGACTTTTCCTCAAGTTCAAGGTATTCCGCGATCGTGTAGCGACGTTGTTCGAGAGGCAATCCCATACAATCAATTCTATCAGATCACTTCAGTTGTTCGAGCCAATCTTTCGGCGGAACCGCGTACGGGCGGAACTTCTCGATCGTACCCTGTTCTTCGCTGTAGGCGATCGCCCGATGATACCCCAGCTTGTTGGCGGCCGGGCTGTCGATGAGCGTGCTGCTGTCGGCGGCGCTCATCTGCATCAGCACGCGGTTGTCGAACTCACGCAGGGCGTTGCGGTCAATCGTGCGATCGACGCTCACCGCAGTATCGGCCCAGGCGATGATGTGAATGCCCAGGCCTGGGCCTTCTTTGATCAGCTCATTGAACTGCTTATCGGCCGCCGGCGGTTTGTCTTCCCCGCCGAAGCCGAAGCCGTCGTCGGTTTTCCGCAGGGCGCGGTACCGTTGGAGGCCGAAGATGCAAAGGAAGATCGGAGGGGCGGAGGCGTCGTCGGCTTCCTGACGATGCTTAAGTTCGACGGACAATTCCGCGATCGCATCCGCGGTCGCACGGTACTCGATCGTCTTCAGTTCGTGCGAAAGATGCGCCGCTGCGCCCGGCAAACGACCCGCAAGCGGCGAATCGGCCGGCGTGCCGTCGAGCAAAACGAATCGCGCATCTTTGCCGCGCAGGCTGGCCGACAGGCTGATCATGGACGACATCATCATCGCCAGCGCCTGCTCTTCGCCTTGGCCGATGAACAGCGCATTAGTCCCCGCCTGCCGTCGAAACGCGATAGCCGTCGGGTCTTTAATCGCCACCGGTTCACCCAGAAACGCCAGTGGAATAGAAGGCAAATCCTGTCCGGAAAGGATACGCGCCAGCTTCAGATTCTTACGAATATCCGAAGGCGCATTCCCCTCAAACACAATGGGTGCCTTGACCGCATTCCTGGACGGGGTGGCGGCTTCAGCCGCCGCCTTACGAGTCACCATTTCCAAAAACCGATCCCGATTCTCATCCGGCAACCAGGCGACTTGGAACGGCGAATTGCCTTCCACCAACCCACCCGCGTCATTGTAAATCGCTTCACCGGGACGATTGAGCAACCGCGCCGCCGAGTTGTTGTCGCCAAGAATCAGTTGGCTGTCGGCCTCGGAGCATTGCAGCGCGATGCGCACGGCCATCTGCCCCAGCGTAGCCCGCGAAAGCCCGCTGCTCCCGCCGATGGTTTGCGAACCGAGCAGCACGTGAATGCCGAACGCGCGTCCTTGCCGCACCAGGCGGTCGATGTACAACGCAGCGTCCTGGCCGAGCTTGTCGTCTTCAACAAAAAATTCCTGGAACTCGTCGATGATCAACAGAACGCGCGGAAGCGGCAAGCCGGACGAGTCGCGATAAGCGGCCAGATCCTGCACGCCAAGTGTTCGAAACATCTCGCCGCGGCGAGTCATTTCGGCATCGATGCGCTGCAACACGCTCAACCCAAACTCGCGATCCGATTCGACCGCGATCGCGCGGGCGTGCGGCAGGCTGTTCGTCGCGTACGTTTTGAATTCAACGCCTTTCTTGAAGTCGATCAGATACAGCTCAACCTCATCCGGCGAATACCACATGGCGGCATTGGTGATGATGGCGTGCAGCAGCGTCGATTTACCCGAACCGGTCTTGCCCGCGATAAGCGAGTGCTGCGCTACGCCTTTGCCCAGTCGCAGCGCCTGCTGGCGCGTAGCGCCCATTCGGCCGACGGGGACGCGCAGTTCACTCTTAGCGCTCAGGCTCCAGAATTCACTCGGCTTGGGCGCGATGGATTCAAACGGCACCTGAACCCGGTTGGCGTCGCGGGCCAGCTTGCCCACCTGATGCATGAGCCGCGTCAATTGCTCTTCGCCGGGGGGGCCGTCGAGCGAGAGGGGAAATTGCGCGAACACGTCGTCTTTCCACACAAACCGCGCGCCGGATTGAATGAGGTTAACGCTGTGCGCTTCGACGTCATCAAACCCGCTGCCGGCGGAGATTATCTGGCGGGTGTCGCGGAAGATGAGCGTGTACACGCCGCACCGCGCGCCGGTGCTGGCGATGCTCGCCAGCCGGCGCAGCGCGTCGGGTTGAAAACCGTGCGGAAAATCGCTGATCACCAGAAACCGATACGGCTCGGCCAGTTCGCCGGCCTGACGGTTGTAGTCATCGATTGTGGGAAATTCGTTGCGCAGATACTTCTGGATGACCGTCTCCATGTGCTCGGTGAGATCGGTCAATCGCTGCTCGATGTGCTCGGGATCGGTCCAGATGCGCGACGAAACCAGCGATTCATCATAGTCGGCCAGATGCATGAAGCCGGCAAAGTTCTGGCCCAAAGCCACCGGGTCGATGATGGTAAACTTTACCCGTCCCGGTGGAACGCTGGTGAGCAGACGCGCCATCAACATCTGCAGCGTGGCTACGGCGGTGGGGCGGCCGGCACGATCGGCCTGCACCAGCAGCGACGCCTGGCGCGGCAGAGCCAGCACCGCCGGCAGATCAAACTTCTCGGGCAGTTCGAGCGTGAACGGGGTGCCTTTGGGCAGATGCGACAACAACTGCTGCGCGTCTACCTCGATCGACCCGAATCGCACCGCCGACGGGAACTCTCCGGGCGCGCGCCACGCCGCAATGGCCTCATCGGTCCACTCAATCAGCGGCCCGGGGCCGGTACCGCCGCGCTGCAGCACGTTCTGCTGAATCTGCGTAAGCCCGGCATGCCAACGCGCCAACAGCGCGTCGCGCGCGGCGGCGTGTTGCTGGCCAATCTGCACACCATGCCGCTTGTGACGGTCGGCGGCGGCGGCGAGGTCGTGCTCAATCTTGTGCCGCAAATCGTTGTTGGCGGCGGCGAAGGCGGCTTCGGCATCAGCGAGCAGTTTATCCCGACGATCATTCAGGTGGCCGACTTTCGACGACAACTCTCGATCCAGCGCCGCGACGCCTTCATTGTGCTTTCCCTTGGCGCGAGACAGCATCGGATCGGATTTGTCTTTCGAAGCGCGAAGTTCCACATCGCGCTGCGAAAGCGCCTTGTGCAGCATTGCGTCGAGGCGCGATTTGGTTTCGCTCAGTTTGCCGTCGCTGGCCGATCGCGCCGATGCAAGCGATTGCTCGAACGGAAGCAGCGCTGTACGAACCTGCTTGCGGGCCAGAACTTTGGCGAGAATGCCCAGCGCCGTAATCAGCACCGCGCCAACGCCCAGCCCAGTGGCCACCGCCTGCCAATCGAGCATTCTGCCGGACAGCGCGAACTTGCCTGCAATGCCGCAGCCTCCCAGCAGCAGGATTCCGAGCAACCACGGCGTGGCCCCGACCACGAGTTTGGGCAAGCCCAGCGACGTCAGCGTCGCCAGATCATTCTCGGCAGCCTTCATGCACAACTTGTACAACTCCGCCGGCGGAGTTTGTCTATCGGCTTGAAGCGATGGGGCGGCTGCCTCGGTCTGAGTCAACGGGTAGCCGTAATATTCGAGCACCTGATCGGCTTTGTCTCGCAGCTCGTCCAGCGATTGGTGGTCGTTGTCGTGCTCTTCGCGCGCTTTGCGATGATCGAGCTTTACCTTCGCTTGCGTTCCATCGGCCACGCTGTCGGCGAGCCAGGAGGCGTGGTCGAGCTGTTTCTTCACGTCGCGCTGAATGGCATCAAAATCTCCCTTGACCCGAATACGCCGCACGCGGTCGGCTTCGGTGATATTGGCGGTATCCATTTCGTGCCGGCCGTTGGCTTCTGCCAGCCGCTTATCGTGCTCCTTGGCCGTCTCCTGCGACTGCGTGCTTTGCAAGTGATCCGCCTGCAGCTTGGCGCGATCAAGGTCTTTGTCGGTGACGTCCAGCTTCTGGCGATGTTCCTGCTCAATGGCGGCTTCGCCGGCGGCACACTCTTTGAGCAACGTAAGCAGGTCGGCCAGCGCGTTGCGCTGAGCGTCGCGCGCGGTTTCAGCCACGGGCACGGCAACCGGCGGCGGGGAAAGGATGACGGCGGTGTCGTTCATGATGGGTGCTTCAGTTCGAGGGTGCTATTCACAATCGCTCTATTCGCAATCTCGCCGGGCCTGCGCGAGCAGGTTGGCCAGTTGATCCATCGCATTGGCGGCGAAGCGAAGATCCATCTCCATCGGTTGAAGAAGCTCTTTCTCGACTTCCTCGGCCCGCTCGTCATTCCAATGCACGCGCACGTCGCTCCACCGGAGCGAAAGGTCTTTCATGGCTTTGGCGAGCGTTCCACGCGCTTCAAATACACCCATGGATCATACGCCTTTCTCTTGCGAAGGTGTTTCCACTTCGGGCGGCGGTGCGTCAACGTCGCCACGCTTCATGGACGAAGTATCGGCACTCGATGTTCCAGCGGATCCCGTCGATTCCAACCCCGAAGCCAACCCCGATACCACTTCCGCCGGACGATAGCCGATGTATTGTTCCAATTGCCGCGTCAGCACTTCCAGCCGGGCGATCGTGTTGGGAAGGGACGATTGCACCGTGGTGGCAAACCGCTGCACGCTGCCTTTGTAATCGTGCGCAACCTTTTCGATCAGCCGCTTCCATTTCGACACCGCCGCCACTTTGTGGTGAGCATCTTCGAGCCTTTGTTTGGCAACTTTCACCGCCTTTTCTTCATCGATGGTCGAAGGTTTGGACCCGGTGGAATCTTTGAAAACCTTCTTCGTCCGCAGCCGTTCTTCCGCCTGCGAAAGCAGGGCGGTGCGTTTGCGAACCTGTCCCTGCCAGAACGCCGATTGCTCGGTGTCGATCCATAGCATGGTGCGGATCAGATCACTCTCGGCTTCGGAAAGCGCCACGTTGGCCGACTCCTGGAACTTCTGAAGCGCCAGCTTAGCCTGCTTGATCGCATCGACATCTTCAACGCGCGCCTGGCTCATCGTTGTTTCAGGTAATCTTCGATTAACCCGGCCTTCTTGCTGAGGAACTGCACGTGCTGCTGCGACGCTTCAAGAAAATTGCTCAGTGCTTTCGCGGTGTACTCAAACCCCTCAGTGAACTTGGTCTGTTCCTGATCGCGCCAGGTTGTCTCCAGCGACCGCAGCCGCGCGTGAAGGCCGGACACCAACCCCTCAAGGTCTCGATTGAAGCGATTCAGGTCGGATGCGAATCGGCGCAGCTCGGCAGGGTCAACATGGGCCTTTGACATGGGCCGGATTGTAGTCGAAATTCGAGGGGAAAACCGAGTATAAATCGAGTCGTCCGATGAGACTTTTGTGGCGGCACGTCATTATCAGTACGCGATCGGTATGGTTGCACGGCGACCAACGCGGATTCCGCTCGCGCGGACACCGCATTCATTCATCCGGCGATTACAAGAATCCGCCGCCCAAGGGGGAGCATGCCGGGCTTTGGCGCTATCACAAAGCGAGGTCGATGGAGCCGATCGTCATCAAGGATGTTCGGGATCGGGAGACAATCGTTCGGGAGTTTGTGTTGAAGCTTCGGTCACTCGGATATGTTGCGATCGCCGTTTCGATGTCGCGCACGCATCTGCACGCGCTGGTCGAATCACCTTATGAGTTGACGGAGACGAAAAAAATCATCGGGCAATGCAAGCAGGCTTGCAGTCTGCGCGTTTCGATCGACGGGCGCGTTTGGGGAGAAGGAGGCAAGTTTGAAGTCGCGCGTGACAAAGCACATCTGCACAATTCGTACAATTACATTCGAGAGAAGCAGGATTCCGGAACCGTCGTGTGGTCGCATCGGGAGGATGAAAATTGGATCGATCTCGACGTGCCCGTCAAAGTCATGAAATGAAATTGCGCGCTCCTGATCCGAATCTTCGTTACACTCAGA
>CAZXLA010000006.1:0-47562 GCA_964641895.1 uncultured Tepidisphaeraceae bacterium | reverse complement strand
TCGCCTCGGTCACCGCGGGAGCGAGATTGCCATAAACTAAGAATCGCACGGGGCGGGATGGTAGCGACCGACGTCGGTTGTGTCGAACCGCCGGGGCGTACGCGGGAGTTCACGAAGGCGCGAAGGTCACGAAGGGTACGCAAAGAAGAGAACCGCCATACGATCGCAAACCGTGCTCTTCCATCTGCGTCGATCTGCGTTAATCTGCGGACGAAAAGATGATTTTCCGCGCGCCAAGCAAAGGATTTGAATCATGGCCAAAGTTCGCAAAGCCGTCATCACCGCCGCGGGGCGCGGCACGCGCATGTATCCGGCGTCGACGGCGGTGCAGAAGGAAATGTTTCCGCTGGTCGACCGCGACGGCTTAACTAAACCGGTCATCCAGATCATCGGCGAAGAGGCGATCGATTCGGGCATCGAGCAAATCTGCATCATCACCCAGCCCGGCGAAGAGAGTTATTACCGCGATTACTTCCGCCGGCTTGATGACAACATGGTCAAAGCCTTCCGCGGCAAAGACTGGGCCATTCTGGAAAGTGAAAAACTCGCCGCGTTCGGCGAACGGCTGCATTTTGCCGAGCAGCACTCGCCCGAAGGCTTCGGCCACGCGGTTTATCAGGCAAAGAAGTTCGTGGGCGATGAGCCGTTTCTGCTGCTGCTGGGCGATCACATTTATATCAGCGACATTAAAGATCGCTGCGCGCGACAGCTCATCAGGGTTTATGAACAGTACATGCTCGATAGCGTAACCGGCGTACAGCCGACGCTCGAACGACATTTACACCTGTTCGGCACAATCAAAGGCAATCCGATCGATGCGGGCAAGGGCATTTTTAAGGCCGAGTTGATCGTCGAAAAACCTTCCATCGAATTGGCCCGCGAAAAACTCGTCACCCCGGGCCTGCCGGCGGGCAACTACATGGCGCACTTCGGCATGCACGTGTTCGGGCCGGGCATTTTTGATTCGCTGGAATACCTCATCAAGAACAACCTGCGCGAGAAAAACGAAATCCAGCTCACCGCAGCCCAGGAGCATCGGCGGCAGCAAACCGACAAATATTGGTGCGTGGTCACCCAAGGCCAGCGCTACGACACCGGCATTCCTTACGGCCTGATGGAAACCCAACTGGCTCTGGCCCTCAACGGCGTACACCGCACGGAAATCTGCGAAGCGATCGCGAGAATCCTCACGCAGCAAGTCAAGAGTTAGTTGTGGTAGACACCCTCACCCCAGGGCAATCGCATGTAACGAGCGGCGAGCGTCAGCGACCCGATTCCAGCAGCAATACTATCGATTCCCGCAAAAATACCTCCGGTCGCTGACGCTCGCGACTCGTCAATTCGAGCACATGCGATTGCCTTGACCCCCACCCTTATCTGACTTCCCGCAAAATCGGCGGCGCTTTTGTCACTCTGGGTAATCGGATCTGCAAAATGACTGTGGAATTGGCCGAACCTCAACACTTGATTGTACGTAACCCCACATATACATTCTGGACTGCCCCGTTTTGAATCGGCAAGCCGGGATGCGGCTTCTGCGGCGCTCATCCTTGGTCAAGGCTGGTATCAAGCCCCTGTTTCGATGACCGATGTTTTGAACGTAAGTGCTTCGCTTTGGAGATTTTATGAATATTCAAGCCGAAAAGTGTTCTTGTCAGGGGATGGATTTGCTGGCTCTTGCAAGCACGTCGCAAGCAGAACCTGAGTTCCGTCGATTGAAGGCCGGCGAGGTGGCGTGGGATTCGTCGACCAGCGACGGCAAGATAATTGTGGTCAAAGAAGGTTCGGTGCGTGTTTATCACGGCTCAAACGAAGCGCGTCCCCGGTTGGCCCATCTGATTGGCGCGGGACACTGGTTTGGCATCGAATCGTTGGCGGGCATACGCGGAACCTCCCATGCCGTCGCCGCCGAGCCGACGATGGTCGCCGTGCTTGATGCCGGGCAGGTCATCGAACAGGCGCTTGTCAATCCCAAGTACGGACGTGAGTTGATTAAGCATCTGGCGGAGCAATCGGTCGCGATGTCTGACGAAATCACACAACTTCGCACCCAGGATTGCACCACCCAAGTCGCCCACGCCCTGCTGCGCCTGGCGCGCTGCGGCGGCGCGACGCGTTCGGGGGAAGGCAACCACGTTACGCTGCAGATTACACAGCAAGACGTCGCCGACGCCGTGGGAATCGCGCGCGAAACGGTGAACGCCATGATCCAAAAACTGGCTGAAGCCGGTGTCATTCAGAAACAGCGAGGCCGAATCAGCTTCGACCCGGCAACGTTGGCCAGGACAATCGACGCGTCGAGCGTAGTGAGCAGCAATTAACGGACGGGGCCGTTTTCGCGATTTAAATTTAATGATTGACGATTGACCATTAACCGGAGAGCGCGTTATGCGCGTCTTCGGTTAATCGTCAATCGTCAATCGTCAGGTGAGGCGACGTGCGCGCGATGAAGTGAAAGAACGATGCTACGCCGGCACGCGCAACGGCTGCTGCGGCGCATGGCCCATCAGCGCCACCCGGTCGCGGCCGGCGGATTTGGCCTGATAGAGGGCGGCGTCGGCGCTGGCCACGAGTTGGTCGGCGCTGATCGGCCGGCTTACCGCCACCGAAGCGATGCCGATCGACATGCTTACCCCGCTCAGTCGTTTTAAGAGAGAAGCGGTTGCGACCTTGAATTCCGCCCGAATACGCTCGGCGGCGTGGGTGGCTTCATCGGCGCTCGCTTGGGGCAGAAGAATCACAAACTCATCGCCTCCGTAACGAGCCGCAACGTCGGCGCGACGAAGGTTGTTGGTGATCGTCTTGCCGGCGATCTGAAGCAACTGGTCGCCGACCTGGTGGCCGTGTGTATCGTTGAGTTGCTTGAAGCCGTCCATATCGATCATCACACACGTGAGGTCCGACACGTAGCGCTCGGCCTCGGCAAAGAGTTGCTCCAAAACCCGACCGAAGTGGCGGCGATTGTAAAGCGCGGTGAGCGGGTCGGTTGATGCGACCAGTTCAAGCTGCTTGTTTTTCTCGATCAACTGTTCCTGCAGCGTCGCATTCTCTCGCTTGATGCGCGCGACCATCAGGTTCTTCTGCACCACCAGCGGAATGGTGAACAGGTAATCGCCGAACTTCACCACGTAATCAGTCGCCCCGTTACGAATCGCCTCGACGGCGGTTCGGCCTACGTTTTCGCCGGTCACCAGAATTACCGGGGTGGTGCACCGGGCGTTGGTGTCGGCCAGCAGGTCCATGCCGCTTCCGTCGGGCAGGTTGTAATCGGAAAGAATGAGATCGAACGACGCCAGATCCGTCGACAGCGCGTCCTGACGCGACCCGACGCCGACGGTGGTGCCTCTGCCGAAATGCTCTTCGAGCGTTTCGCAGATCAAATCGCGCTGGTCGGCATCGTCTTCAACCACCAGCAATCGAAGTTTTTCCCCGGCCTTGTTCATCATATCTGCCAACCCCGGCCTTTCCGTTATGCCGCTTGGCGAATCTATACTTACGATTCAACGAAGCGGCGGGCAAAACTTTTTCTGATCGATCCTAAAACGGCTCATCGCCGGCATTTGTCGGCGGGCCAGTGATGGCGGGGGTACTGGTGAATCTCCAGCCAATAACTCGTACTCGCCAGCACGGTCTGCAGGAACTGCTCGGCGTTGGCCGGCTTGAGCGTGTAACTATTAGCGCCGGCGGCGGCAGCCTGCTCCATTTCGGCGTCGCCGGCCACTCCGGTCATCATGACGACGGGAATATCCGCCAACTTCGGATCGGTCTTAATTTGCCGCAACGCCGAAAGACCGCTGACGACGGGCATCTCGATATCCATGAAGATCAGCCCCGGCCGTGGCATGTCGGTGAACCGGCCGCGCTGGTAGATGAAATCGAGCGCTTCCTGCCCGTTGGCCACTTCATAGATGGCATTGGCAACTTTGCATTCGGCAATGGCGTCGCGCACGAGCAGCCGGCAGTCCGGGTCGTCATCGACCAGCAGAATGGGAATCGGCTTGCCGTCGGCAGGCACCAGCCACGACTCGTACTCAATTTTTTCTTTCACCATGACAAACCTCGCAACAGCTCACGCCGCTATGGGCAATTGCAGGGCCTCGCCCGAACGAACGTGCCGGCCATTGATCGTAAATTTGAACGTGCTTCCTTCCCCCAGTGTGCTTTCGACCCAAATCCGCCCGCTGTAGATCTCAACGATGCTCTTCACGCTCGCCAGGCCCACACCTTTGCCCGCGATGTTTCCGGTATTAATATTTCTCCCGCGCCGGAAGACAAGAAAGACTTTTCCCAAATCATCTTCATGGATGCCCAGGCCTGTATCGCGCACATAGAACTCGGCCTCGGTCATCCTCACCGCACATCCAATGCTGATTCGACGGGCTCGCCCGGCAACGGGTTCGCCCATGTACTTGATGGCGTTATCGATCAGGTTCTGAAAAAGCTGCCGCAGCCGCAGCCGCTCGCCGTCGATGGTCGGCAGCGGGGTTTCCACGACCAGCTCGATGCCCTGGCTGCGCAGGTCTTCATCGAACATGTCGCGCAGCTGCAGAATGAGACCGTCAAGTTCAACAAGCTCCACCTTGTGACGGCGCGTCTTGATGCGCGATAGCTCCAGCAGTTCGGCGATCAGGCTGCTTTCCATTTCCACGTTTTTCTTGATGCGTTCCAGGCGGTGGACGACATCGGCGTTGAGCGTGTCTCGGTGCTTCAGCAGAAGCACGGTCGCCATGCCATCGATATTGCGCAGCGGCGCGCCCAGGTCGTGCGATACGGCGCGCAGAAATTCTTCCTTCTCGGATATTTCGGCGCTCAACCGGTTGTTGGCGGCTTCGAGCTGGCCGGTGCGATGCGCCACTTTGGCCTCAAGGTCGCGGTTGGCCTCCATGAGGCTCTGATTGGCGGCGTTGAGGTCGCGTTGTTGCTGTTTGACCCATTCCACCATCTCATTGAACGCCCGCGCCAATTGGCCGATGGTATCGCCGCGTTCGATAGCGACGCGCGTATCTAAGTCGCCGCCGATGATCTTGTGCGTGGCGTGCACGAGTTCGCGAATCGGCATGAAGATGCGGTGAACTAGAAGCGTGCCGACCAGCATGGCCAATGTGAGGGCCAGGGCCGAGATGAGCACGACCACGTGAATAATCGAATTCATCCGCGCCGCTTCGCCGTCGCGTGAGACGCCCACCGACACGTAACCTACAAGCTTGGAAGGCCCGGCCGACTGTGAGAGAACCGGTGCGGTGGTTTCAAGATATTCGCCGAAGACCGCCGATCGGTCGTGATGTACCTGCATGAGAAGGGACGTGCTCGACCGCACCGCCCCAACATCTTTCAGGTCAATATCGGCATCGCGGCTGGCCATCGATATCTTGTGGCCGTCATCGTCGAAAAACGCCACGTAGAGCACGTTGCGGCTTTTGATCAACTCTTTTGCGATGCGATTTAGATCGTCCTGGGCACGCAGACGCACCGGCCCCTCGTTGGCCAGCGCGAGCGTCGACGACAACTGCCGCGAATGCTCGCCGATCAGGTCGTTGAGCTGATTGCCGGTCTGATTCACAAACGTAAAAACCGTAGCGCCAAGCGTCAACAACATGACCGCGATAAAACAGATGACGATTCGCCCCTGCAACCCGAGCCTCGACACCACGGTGGGCAGCCGGGGCCGGACACGGCGTTTCACGAGTGACAGCGAGCTGGGCGTTTCGCGCAGTGGTTTCATACAAAGGGCGCAGGCGTTTGCGCTGCGTCCTTCACACTCATCGACGAGATTGATGTAGCGGTTAATCTGTGCGTGAAAAGCGGGCGGCAACGGAAACAACGACTGTTCTCAGCGGAATTCTCGGACGTGAAGCGGGAAACAGGCAATGCTTGACGGCCCGTCGGCTCGAAGCTCATCTTCAATCTGCGTTTGCCAGCGTTAATCTGCTCTGAGTTTTCTCCTGGTACTCCGAGAGGGGGCTAAATGAACTCTCGCAAGAATGAGCCACTTTGAAGCCGAAGCTCCAAATGACAAGCTCCAATTTCCGAACAATTTCAAAATTCGCAATAGGGAAGGAAACCGCAATCAAATGCAGTAGTGCCGCGCGGCTCATTGATCGCTTTCTTCCTTTGAATTTTCTTGCTTGTTTGGATCTTGGTGATTGAGACTTAAAATTTACTGCGTCGAGTGGGTCCGATGCGCGAAGGGTCATTCAGGGGGAGGGTCGAGTGCGAAGTGCGCCGCTCGCCGTCGACCCTCCCCCCCAACCCCCTCCCTGAGTACATGGAGGAGAGGTGCCGATCTCTCACCGCACGACTGCCTGAGATCTTTAACAAATCGCGTGGGGCTTCAGTCTTGATAATTACCGTTATCACGACCAATCGCACCACATCAATCGTTTACGCCCTAAAATTTTCTTTGTTTGTGGGCGAATTCGGGTTGACCGACCGAAATCACATCAAGATAGTGTGTCGGTCGCGTCAGCCGCCGAACGGATTCAAGCAGCCTGTCGCATCGGATGTTTTTTTAGAAACGGCGTTCGCACTGAACTCGGCTTTTCCATGGAGTCGGTGACGGGTCAATTCTTCGGCCCGGCGTCGGCATAGGCCGCTGCGACGATTGCGTGGAAACGATCGCCCCGCCGGTTAAGTGTTTCAAACTAAGTGTCGGCATACGCAAGCGAAGCTATTTTGCGTCGGCTTGCGGTGTCGGCGGAAGGAGAGAAATATGCAGACTCGCCGCATCGCGAGCCGACGTGGAGATTCTGTCTCTATGACGGCCCCCAATTGTTCCCACGGGAATCGTTCCGTCAACTCAACACCGAGATCGGTTTCACCAAAGTCGGTAACCGTCGAATCCCTGGAACCGCGCGCCCTGATGGCGGCGGTCTCGGGAACAATGGCGCAGTTTCAGGCCGTCACGCTGTCGTTCAACGGACCGTACGCGTCGGAGTTGCAGAACACTCCCAATCCATTTCTCGACTACAAACTGCAGGTCAACGTCACGAGCCCCAGCGGCAAGTCGTATAGCCTGCCCGGATTTTTCAACGGCGACGGCAGCGGCGGCGGAGCGGGCACCGTGTGGCAGGCGAAGTTCTCTCCTGATGAATCCGGCGCGTGGCGTTATACGGCCAGCTTTCGAGCGGGAAGCCGAGTCGCCATCGACCTTAGCCCCACCGCTGGCACGCCCACGAGCTTCAACGGCGACGCGGGCAGCTTTAACGTCGGTGGAAGGCAATCGGCGCCGGGGTTTATCGCCAAGGGCCGGCTCGAATATGCCGGCGGGCATTATTACAAGTTTGAAGACGGCAGCTACTACGTTAAGGCCGGTGCCAACGAGCCGGAAAATTTCCTCGGCTACATTGGGTTCGATAACACCCCCAATGCCTATCACAAATATCCCACTCACGTCGCCGACTGGAAAACCGGCGACCCCGACTGGGGCGGCGGCAAGGGTAAGGCGATCATCGGCGCGGTGAATTACCTGGCGTCGACGGGCATCAACGCGCTTTACTTCCTCACGCAAAACGTCGGCGGGCAGACGAAAGACGTCTGGCCGTGGGCGGGCAACATCAACCGCGCCGGCTCGCCGAGCAACGACAACACGCACTACGACATCAGCAAGCTGGCTCAGTGGGATATCGTTTTCAATCACATGCAGAAAAAAGGAATCGCGCTCCACTTTGTCTTCGCCGAGAGCGAAGAGGCCACGAAGAAGGAGCTTGACAACGCGACACTCGGCACCGAGCGTAAGTTGTACTACCGCGAGCTTATTGCGCGGTTCGGCTATCACAACGCGCTGCAATGGAACATTAACGAAGAGTATTGCTGGCGATACCCCATCGCGCCCGAAACCATCAAGGAATGGGCGGGATACATCCGGTCGGTCGATCCGTTCGATCGTCCGCTTACCGTGCACAGCCAGGGTTACCAGGAAAAAACCTGGGGCTATTTCGTGGGCGATAATCGGTTTGATGCCACGTCGCTGCAATACTATAGAAACCCGCCCGGGCACGAAGTAGCGGCACACGGCGACGCCGTTGAATACTGGCGCGATCGCACCCGCGCCGCGGGTCGGCCGCTGGTGATCGGGCTGGACGAAGCCCGCGAAACCAGCGAAACCAATCAGACCGCGCAGCGCAAAGAACTTCTCTGGCACACGCTGCTTTCCGGCGGAAATGTCGAGTGGTCGACCACTACATTTGCCTGGAATGACAACCTGCGCCGCTATGACAGCATCAATCGTGATTCGGGCAAGGCGTTGAACTTCATGAAGCTCATCCCCTTCGCGCAGATGAATCCCGCCGATCAGCTTGTATCCGGCGAAACCGGCAGCTACGGCGGCGCACAGGTGTTCGCCAGGACGAATGACACCTACGCCATCTACTTCCCCAACGCGTCGGCGACCGGTTCAATCGACCTCAGCGCCGCCACGGGCACGTTCACCGCGCGGTGGTACAACCCGCGCACCGGCGGGTTTGAAGGATCGAGCAAAACGTTCGCCGGAGGGCGCAGCAGCGCCATCGGCGCTCCGCCAGCGAGCTCGGGCGAGGATTGGACGCTGCTGATCGCCCGCACCATTACCGGCAACCCGCAACCGCTCATCGTTCCCCCGTCGCCGATCGATTCGCCGTCGAATACGTTGAGCATCACCAAGCTGCGCGGCATGAACCCCGACACCGGCGCGGCCTACAGCGCCCTTTCGAACATGACCAGTGGTATGACGATCAACCTCGCCAACATGCCCACGCGAAAGTGGACGGTTGACGCCACCGTGGCCGGCAGCGTCCAGAGCGTGAAGTTCGTCATCAACGGCAATACGACGGTGGAAAACGGCGCGCCTTGGTCGATGGTGGGCGACTACGCCGACGGCTCGTACAAATGGACGACCCTGACCACCGGCAACTACACACTGGCGATCACGCCCTTCAGCGGCCGCAACGCCACCGGGACCGCCGGCGCGACCAAGACGATCACGTTCCGGGTGGTCAATGCGCCGTTCCGAACGGCGCCGGCACCGACCGGGCCGGCCAATACGGTTGCCGGTGAACCGGAATCAACCATTGCTTCGCAGGTTCTTATTTAAACAGCACTTACGTGCTATTCGAAGAGTAACGGCGGAAGCATGGTCAGCAAGCTGACCACGCCGGGCGTTGCTTCAGGAAACTTGCAAACCGCAATCGGATCGACTAAGACTTTTATTCGTCTTCTCGCAGCGTGCGAGAATTCCACAGACTCGACCGCCGCTTCGGCTCGCGCTGGGTGGTTGGTGACTTTTGAAGGTTCAATTTCATCATGATTGCTCTCGAAAAGAAGACGAAGATCGTCGGCGAATACAAAGTTCATGACAAAGACACCGGCTCGCCGGAAGTGCAGATCGCGCTGTTAACATCGCGAGTCAATGAACTCACCGAGCATCTTAAGACGCACAAGAAGGATCACTCGTCGCGGCGCGGGCTGCTGAAGATGGTCGGCAAGCGCAACGCCTTGCTGAAATATCTCACCCGCGAAGACCGAACGCGATACCTGTCGATCATCGCCAAGCTCGGACTGCGTAAGTAACAACAACGTCAAGCGTAGGGCACGCTCGGGGCGTGCCCTGCGGTGTTTTTCGCAGCCCCGAAGTCCCGCCTCGATGACGCGACCCCGTATCGATGCCTTGCGGGACAAGTACAGGCCGCGGATGTACAAATCGCGAGACCATCGAGTAACGATTGACGATTAACCAGACCTGTCTTCTTCATCGTCAATCGTCAATCGTTATGCAATCTCGTCTCCCGATCTGTCCATCTGTGGCACAAACGCAATGGTTCATCCGGGTCGCAGAAAGCTCAATTTTCTATGCAAGCTATCCAAGTCTCTCGTGAGATCGGTGGGCGCACGCTTACCATCTCCACCGGCACCTATGCCAAACTAGCCGGGGGCTCGGTTACCGTTCAATACGGCGATACCGTTGTTTTCGGCGCCGTGGCCCGTGCTAACCCGCGCGAAAATATTGATTTCTTCCCGCTTCAAGTCGATTACCGCGAACGCCGCGCCGCTGCCGGCAAGTTTCCCGGCGGCTTTCGCAAGCGTGAAGGCCAGCCCAGCACGCGCGAAGTGCTCATCAGCCGGCTCATCGATCGCCCGCTTCGCCCGCTGTTCCCCAAGGGGTTCATGGATGAAGTGCAGATTCAGCTTAACACGCTGGCTTACGACCAGGAAAACGATACCGACATCCTCGCCGGCATCGCCGCTTCAGCGGCGGTGGCGATCAGCGATATTCCGTTCCTTTCGCCCACCGCCCACGCGAAAGTGGGCCGGGTTGATGGGCAGTTGGTCGTCAACCCCACCGAATCGCAGTTGGCAGAGTCCGACTTCACGCTGGTCGTCGCCGGCACGCGGAAATTCGTCAACATGATCGAACTCGACGGCCGCGAGGTGGCGGAAGATGTCGTCGCCGACGCGATCGAACTCGCGCACAACACTGTCATTCAGATCGTGGAAATGATCGAAGAGCTTCAGAAAAAGGCTGGCAAAGAAAAACGCGGAGAAGCCAAGCTGCATGATCCCGCGTTTGTCGAAACCATTCGCTCGCGCGTCGCCGCCAAGATTCGCGCCGTCAAGGGTCAGGCCGGCAAGACCGATCGTAATGAACAGGTTAAAGCCCTGCGCGATGCACTGCTACTGGAGATGGCACCGCCGGTTACCGACGCCAACGCGCCATACTTGTCGGTCGTCGCTCAGAAGGACGAAGCCAAGAAGATTCGCGCCGTGTTCGCCGAGGTCGAAGAACAGGTGACGCGCGAAGCCATTCTCGACGGCGTGCGCCCCGACGGCCGCGGGTTCCACGATATTCGCCCGATCTCGTGCGCCGTCAACGTTCTGCCGCGCGTGCATGGCTCGGCGGTCTTCACCCGCGGCGAAACGCAGGCGATGTGCAGCATCACCCTGGGCACCAGCAGCGATGAGCAGCTCATCGACGGCCTGGCGGATGAATACAACCAGAAGTTCATGCTTCACTATTACTTCCCCAGCTACAGCGTGGGCGAAGTGCGCCCCATCCGCGGGCCGGGCCGGCGCGAAATTGGTCACGGCGCTTTGGCGGAAAAATCGCTGCTGGGGATTCTGCCCACCGTCGATCAGTTCCCCTATACCGTCCGCGTAATCTCCGACATCCTCGAATCCAACGGCTCGAGTTCCATGGCCAGCGCTTGCGGCGGCTGTCTGGCGCTCATGGACGCCGGCGTGCCCATCAGCGCGATGGTTGCCGGCATCAGCATCGGGCTGGTTCAGGAAAACGGCAAGACCGAACTGCTCACCGATATCCTCGGCGAAGAAGATCACTTCGGCGATATGGATTTCAAAGTCGTCGGCAGCACCAAGGGCATTACGGCCATCCAGCTTGATATCAAAATCGAAGGCATCAGCCACGAGATCGTCCGCGAAACCCTCAAGCGCGCCCGCGAAGCGCGGCTTAAGATTCTCGATAGCATGAAGGCCGCTCTTTCGGAACCGCGCAAGGAAATCAGCCATTGGGCACCCCGCCTGCTCACGATCAAGATCGACCCGCAGAAAATCGGCAAGCTCATCGGCCCCGGCGGCAAGAACATCAAGGCGCTGCAGGAGAGCACCAAGACCAACATCGATATCGAGGACGACGGCACCGTCTACATCAGCTCGACCGATTCCGCCGGCGCCGAGAAGGCCCGCGATATCGTCGAAGCCATGATGCAGGAAGTGAAAGTCGGCAAGATCTACACCGGCCGCGTGGTGAGCCTGAAGGAATTCGGAGCGTTCGTTGAAATCGCCCCGGAAACCGACGGCCTGTGCCACGTGAGCGAACTGAGCGATCAATACGTCGAGCGCCCAGACGACGTGGTGCAAATCGGCGACGAAATTCCTGTGAAGGTCATCCTGGTTGACGACACCGGCCGCATCAAGCTAAGCCGCAAGGCCGCCATGCAGGAACTCGGCCAAACCGACCCCCCGCGTGAACCCCGTGGCGATCGCGGGGGTGACCGCGGTGGCGACAGAGGGGGCGGCGACCGCGGTGGTGATCGAGGCCCACGCCGCGAAGGCGCCCACTCCGGCGGCGACCGCGGTGGCAGAGGCGGCGGCGGACGGCGCTAAACCGCCGCGCGGTTGCCCGCTGAGGTATCTGACGGGCTGGCCGCTGATCAATGTTCGTCAAACCGGCCGAACGCCCCTCAATTTCATTCACCGGACGGCTCGTACGGGCCGTCCGGTGCTCGTTTGCACCCCCGCCGATTGACGCACCACCGCAACCCGTCCATTATGCCGCCGCAATGTATCGTCCCAGCAAGAAAATTCCGTTCGACCTCCCCGCCGGGCGCAGCGTGGCGGGGAAGTATGCGATCGAACGGCCGCTCGGAAGCGGTTGGGAGGGCGAGGTTTATGTCATTCGGGAGAACGTCACGGGCATCCGCCGGGCGGCGAAATTTTACTACCCCCACCGCGACCCGATGGGCAAGGCCGCCATCGCCTACGCCCGCAAGCTCGACGCGCTTCGGCATTGCCCGATTCTTCTGCAATATCACCACCAGGAATACGCATCCATAAAACGTAAGAAGGTGAATGTCGTCATCTCAGAGTTGGTTGAAGGCGTGAAGCTCAGCGAGTTTCTTGCCAAGCAGCCGAAGAAGCAATTGAGGACTTTCGAGGCGCTGCATGTGCTGCACACGCTGGCACGGGGCATCGCGCCGATTCATGCGCTGGGCGAATACCACGGCGACATTCACGACGACAACATCATGATCCGCCGAAAGGGGATCGGGTTTGAAGTGAAGCTGCTCGACTTTTTCGATCTCGGCAAACCGAGCAAGTGGAAGATCAACAAAGACGTGCTGAATCTGATCGAAGTATTCCACACGATTGTAGGCGGACGAGAGAGTTACGCGCGCCAGCCGCAGGTGGTGAAGGATATCATTCGCGGGCTGAAAGATTCGCTGATCCTGGCCCGCTTCAAAACCGCAGGGGATATTCAGCGGCACTTGGAGGGGTTGGATTGGGAGTGACGGAGGCGGTGCAACAATCTATTTCCCGTACCGACGGAGCGGCCGCATCGCTCATCGCGAAAAACAATTGACTGCGTGTAACCTATAAGTTACTATTCGGTGGTGTATGAGATTTTTCGCTACATCGATCCTGACGGCGTAGAAGTCGTTACGCATTGGTTGAGGCGGCTGAGAGACAAGCGGGCACATGCGAAGATCACCGCACGATTCGTTCGAGTTGCCATTGGTAATTTTGGTGACCACCGAATGCTGGGCGGCGGGATTGGCGAACTTCGGATCGACCATGGGCCAGGATATCGCGTCTACTTTGGTTTGGTGGACCGCGAAATCGTGTTGCTCCTGTGCGGTGGCGATAAATCAACGCAGTCGCGAGACATTGAGACGGCGAAATTATACTTGCGTCAGTACCAGCAAAGGCGTGCACATGGCGAAACGTAGTACCACCAGACTGAGCATTTCGAACGATGAAGCAGTCATCCGGGAACTTCGGGCAGACGAAGAATTCGCCGTCGAATACCTCAGAGCCGCACTCGAAGAAGACGACGAACCGCGCGTGCTGCTGGCGGCGTTGCGGCACGTTGCCGAAGCGCGCGGCGGTGTGGCCAAGATCGCCAAGCGCGCCGGCATCGAGCGTGAAAGCCTGTACCGAATTCTCTCGGCAAAGGGCAATCCAACCCTCGCAACGCTGTCGGCGGTCACCCGGGCGATGGGGCTTCGTATTACCGTCGAAGCGGCGTAGCCATTGATCGAGCCTTCGTGTGCGTCTTTCAACAGGAGTGTTTCACATGATCGTCGGCGGTACGGAATGAACGAACTTCAGTAATATGTCGATCGCGCCGGTCGCGAGGTTCTTACTGCTTAGCTGTCTCAGCTCAACGACGATCGTGCCGTGGCGCGAATTGCGGCGAGAATTCAAAGAATCGCCCAGGGCAATTTTGGCGATGTCAAAACGTTGCGTGACGGTGTGCGTGAACTTCGCGTGCACTACGGGCCGGGATATCGCGTGTACTTTGCCATGATTGGGCGGCGCTGTGTGCTGCTCCTGTGCGGTGCAGACAAACGGCGGCAGCCTGCCGACATCGCGCGCGCCGTGGAATATTTACAAGACTACACTACGAGGCACAAATGAAGCGACCACCCAGCGCACCGTTTGAACCGTGGCTTATCAAGAAGCTTAGCGAAAACGAGAATTTCGCCGTCGAATACCTCAGAGCTGCCCTTGAAGAAGACGACGAACCGCGCGTGCTGCTGGCGGCGTTGCGGCACGTTGCCGAAGCGCGCGGCGGTGTGGCCAAGATCGCCAAGCGCGCCGGCATCGAACGTGAAAGCCTTTACCGAATTCTCTCGGCAAAGGGCAACCCTACGCTCACCACGCTATCGGCCGTCACGCGCGCCATGGGCCTTCGGCTGACCGTTGAGGCCGCGTAACCCACCGCGGTTAATGAGTTCTGGCCGACACGAAAACCGGCAAGCCGTTCCAAATTGTCGGCCGTTACAGATGAAACCAATTGAAATGACTTGAGAACACTGGAATTAACTGCACGATTTCGACCATCAGAAGGACCCCGGCAAACGCGATGAGCACGGGCCACCGAAGCGCGCTGCGTGAGCCGGCAAACACGATGTCAAGCCCGCCGACGCACATCGCCAGCAATGGCACGATAACGCCCAGAGTGAGTCGGCCCGAGGTGAAATACGGCCAAGCCTTTGAAGGGTAAAAGCACTGGCCGAAGTCGAACGCCATCGACAGCCAGGCCATCAAGCTCACGTACATCGCCACCAACGCCAGTCCGGCAATCACCAAGAGACGGTTTGACTTCCAATGACCGATGACGAAGCACAATGGCAGGATCGTCGCCGCCGCAACGCATAAGGCACTGATTCCCCACGCGCCCAGCCGCCGGCCTTGCCAGTGCAACTCACCGGTCCACAAAGTGTTCATCAATTCCGCCCAGAATTTGGCAAACCCGACCGGCGTGAAGATCGGGTGCTGCCAATACGCACTGACTGGCAAAGGCGTCCAACCGAGTGAACGTAACTTTGCCCCGTTGCCGGTTACTTCGCCCAGCAGCAGGTAGTTTCGCAGCATCCAGAGGGCCACCGGCGCCGCTGCACAAATCAGGAGGAGGATCGCGGGGAGGATGGGTCGGTGGCCGCGCGGCGCCCGAGTTACGCGAATGATCGCCGCCGCCACGACGACGGCGCAAATCGGAACATTGGTGAATTTCACCAGCACCGCCCCCGCCGCCGCCAGACCGGCCATCACGGAAAGGAGATAATTTTCGCGCGGCTGGCGCACCCAGCGAATCAACAGCAGAAATGTCAGCGCCGCCGACGGGGCCAGCAGCACATCGTTGTTGAGCGAGTAAAAAACGTCCTGCGGCAAAACCGCTATTACAGCCGGCACGCCAAGGTAGACAAACGCATTGTCTGGAAACACCTCGCGGCACAGCATGAACGCTAACCAGACCAAGCCGGCAAAGATCGGCGCGTTCAGAAAACGCACGAAGTAAAGCTGCGTTCCACCCTGCAAGCTCAGCAGCGCGCCGAGTTTGAACCCGGCACCGGTTAGGGCATAGTACACTGGCGGTTGCATAGATTCGTGGTTGCCCCGGCGCGTCCAAAGGGCGGCGCCGGCATCGATCTCTTGCGGGTCGGTCTTTGCTACGGTTTTCCACAGCGGCTCCAGCGATTGTTCCGGCGGGAAATCGATTGGCGTTCTGGAAAACTCCCACGAACCGTAAAGCACAATCAACCGCGCTGAGCCACGATTGAATGCCTCCAAGCCTTTGGGTACATGCGCGCGGGAATATTTGTAGATCAGGTCGGCGTGCGCTTCCTCGTCCACGTTTCCAAAGAACGGGAATGCCGCGCAGAACACCAATACGCGCAACCCGCCCAGCAGACAAAGCATCGCAACAATCCACCGCGTGCGGCCATTGATGATTGACGGCGTGTCACGCGTGCATAGCGCAGAGAGTTCCGACCCGTGGATTTGACCCGTCATAGACATCAGGTTGGGCGATCAATCAATCGCGATCGATGATACTCAATTGTTGCCCCGAAGCACTTGCAGGCGGTCGCTGCACGCGAATAATCAGCCGGTCTCCCATGAACCAACCAATCATCACGCGTTTTGCTCCTTCTCCCACCGGGTTCCTGCATGTCGGCGGCGCGCGGACCGCGCTGTTCAACTGGCTGCTGGCTCGCCGGACAGGTGGGAAGTATTTCCTTCGGATTGAAGACACCGACCTGGCGCGCAGCACGCAGCAGGCGGTCGATCAATTGCTGGAAGACTTAAAGTGGCTTGGGTTGCAACACGATAACCCGGAACTGGTGTACCAATCGAAGCGGCTGGCGATTTATGACGCAAACATTGATCGGTTGCTGACAGAAGGCAAGGCGTACAAAGCTTACGAAACAAAGGAAGAGCTTGAAGCACTACAGAAGCAGGCGGAGCGGGACAAGCGCGGCTTCCTGTACCGCCGGCGCGAGCTTGCGGCCGATTTGGTAAAGCAGTTTGAGGCCGAACGTCGTCCAGCGGTCGTGCGGCTGGCGATGCCGGTGAAAGATTATTCGTTTGATGATCAGATTCTGGGCGAAATCAAACTCTCGGCGGCGCAGGTGGATGATTTTGTCATCCGTAAGACCGACGGCATGCCCACCTATCACTTCGCCGTCGTGGTGGATGATGCCGAAATGGGCATCACCCACGTCGTCCGCGGGCAGGAACACACGCTCAACACGTTTAAGCACATCGCCCTACAGGAAGCGCTGGGACTCTCGCGCCCAAGTTACGCGCACCTTCCTGTCATCCTGAATAGAGACGATGGCAAGAAAATGGGAAAACGCGATCGTGACAAGAAGATTCGCGTTGCCGCGCACAACTGGATCAAAAACCAGAAGAAGGCCGCAGTCGATCTGGCCGATGCTTGCGGTTTCGCGGAAGACAAACTCCAGAACTGGCTGAAGAGTGACCAACAGCAACTCGATCTCGGCGACCAGATGGCGGTCATGCGCGTCGTCGGTTTGCGGGAAACCGATCTGCCTGAAATCCTCGTCCATGATTTCCGCAAGAACGGCTACCTGCCCGAAGCGCTGCTCAACTTCCTGGCGCTGCTCGGCTGGAACCCCGGCGACAACCTAGAAAAGATGACGCTGGGAGAGATGACCAAACTGTTCAGCCTCGAAGGCGTGAACAAATCGGGCGCGAAGTTCGACCGCGACAAACTCGCCGCCTTCAACACCGCGGCCGTCGCATCGGCCCCGGCGGATCGACTGCTGGCAGGCTTGAAGGATTTTCTGGCGTGCAATCCGGCCTCGCCCCTTGCGCGCGCGACTGACGAACAGCTTGGGCAAGTGCTGGCGATGAGCAGCGGGTTTCGCAATTTTCGCGACGTGGAAGACAAGTGCCGCGGGTTGTTCCTGCGCGACGACGAAATCGTCTATCAACCGGATGCGGTCGAAAAGGTGCTGAAAAAGAACGACGGCGAAGGGCTGGCGGTGCTCCGCGATGTTGCCATTGTGCTCGACGAGCTCGATGTCTGGACGCACGAATCGATCGAGGCGGCGATTAAACAGTTCGCGGAATCGAAGCAGCTTGGGCTGGGCAAAGTGGCGCAGCCGATTCGTGTGGCGATCACCGGGACGACCATCTCGCCCTCGATCGGGCAAAGCCTTGCGCTGCTTGGAAAGTCGTCGACGCTCAAGCGCATCAGGACAGCAACAGGTTGAGATCTTCGGCGGTTAACTGGCTGATCAGGCTGTTGTCTTCGCCGATGATCGCATCGGCGAGTTGCCTTTTGCGCTGCTGCAGTTCGAGCACTTTTTCTTCCACGGTATCTTTGGCGATGAGCCGGTAAGCGAAGACGCTGCGCGTCTGGCCGATGCGATGGGTGCGATCGATGGCCTGTGCTTCGACGGCGGGGTTCCACCACGGATCGAGCAGAAACACGTAGTCGGCCGCCGTGAGGTTCAGCCCGACGCCGCCGGCTTTAAGGCTGATTAGAAAAAGCTTGCAAGCCGGATCGGTCTGGAAGCGCTCGACGCGCGCCTGACGGTCTTTCGTTTTGCCGTCAAGATATTCGTAGACGATGCCTTGCTGTTTAACCCGGTCCTGCACGATGGCCAGCATGGACGTGAACTGCGAGAACACCAGCACCTTGTGTCCCTCCTGCAGGACTTCGGTGAGTTGCGCCATCAATGTTTCCAGCTTGGCACTAGACTCGTTGGTGCGATTCTTATCGATCAAACCCGGATGGCACGCCGCCTGGCGAAGACGCAGCAGCGCCTCGAGCACGACGATCTTGGCCTTGTTGATTCCCTCTTTCTCGATGCGATCGTGCAGCGCCTTGCGGTAGTAATCACGCAGGTCGTCATATAGCTTGCGTTGATCGGCCTCTAATTCGCAGTGCAGTGTTTGTTCCAGTTTTTCGGGCAAGTCGGCCGCCACCTGCTTCTTAGTGCGGCGGAGGATGAACGGGCGCAGCGCGCTCGCCAGTAACGAACGGTCGCCCGCGGCACCATCGGCGGGGGTGGCGGTGAGCGACTTAAACACACGCGCCGAACCCAGCATGCCGGGGTTTAGGAATTCGAAGATGCTCCACAACTCGCCAAGATGATTTTCGACGGGCGTGCCGCTCATCGCCAGACGGTGTTTGCCTTGCAATACGCGCGCCGCTTTGGCCGACTCGGTCGTCGCGTTTTTGATGGCTTGCGCTTCGTCCAGGATGAGGTAGTCAAAAACAAAATCTCTGAACTGCGCGGCGTCGCGGCGAAGGGTGCCGTATGTCGTCAGCACGATGTCGTAATTCTGGAACTGCTCGCATTCCTTCGAGCGCTGCATGCCGGTGTGGTCAAGCACACGCAGCTCTGGCGCGAACCGCGCCGCTTCCTGCTGCCAGTTAAACACCAACGACCGCGGCACGACGACCAGCGACGCGCCCGCCGACTCTTTGTGCCGAGCCTGTAAAAGCCCCAGCACCTGAATGGTTTTTCCCAGCCCCATGTCGTCGGCGAGACACCCGCCGAATGAAAAATCTCTAAGGAAATGCAGCCAACCGAGTCCTTCGCGCTGATACGGCCGCAGTTCGCCGACGAACCCCGCCGGTGGATCGGCCGGCGCTACGCCGGCGAATGACTTCAATCGATCGCGCGCCGCAGAAAACACCGCATCGCAATTCGCCTCCGGCATCGAGCACAGCAATGCGTCCAGCACGCCCACCTGCGTCGGCTTGAATCGAATGGCGTCGCCATCCACCTTGCCCAATCCGGCGAGCATGGCGTGCTTCTTCAACCACTGCTCAGGGAGCATGCCAACGGTGCCGTCGCCCAGCACCACGGTGTTCTGCCCACGCTCGAGCGCTTCGAGCAGTTGCGGGAGCGACGCGCGCTGATCACCAAAATCCACCGTTGCATTGAGATCAAACCAATCGATGCCGGAGTTCACCTCCACCTTGATTTCGCCGGCGGTGCGGTAGAGTTTGCCTTCGGCTTCGACGTGCCAGCCGTCTTTCGACAGTCGTGTAACCACCTCGCTCAATCGGCTGCTGGCCACGCGGTAGTCTTGAGAGCCGTATTCCTGGCGGAAACCCAGTTCGAACAATCGCTGTAAATGCTTCCGTTCGGCCGAGCGGTCGCGGTCGAGAAGTTGCCGGGACTTTGCATCAAAAAACGCCCCACGCGTTTCGGTGCTGGGGACGACCTGCGTCCCGTACGCGAATGAAACGTTGCCGGCCAGCTTGTCGGCGTAGCCGCAGCGGTACTGGCTGGACGCACGCAGCTTCAACTGCGGTTTGGGGCTGCCCTGCACTTTGTTAATCGCGGCTTCCGCTGGAAGATCAATCGGCGGGACGCCTGGAAGCATAAACAGCGCCTGGAGAAACGCGTCGATCTCGCCGCGCCGCAGCAGCAATGGCCCGCTGCGCTTGAGATGCTCGAGCAGCTCGTCGCACTCGCACTTTTCCATCGACGAGAGCTTGCCGTTGGCGAGAAACAAGCCTGAACTGATCGTCAGCCAGCATTCGTTCAGGTTGATGCGTTCCTCTCCCCGATGAAACGCGCCCGAGAACGAGAACCGCCCCGTCGCATTCGCGTCTTTAGCGACGCTTACCCGCAACTGCCACGCCGGCCCCTCGTCCCAGGCGAGCGGCGACAGCGGGCCCGTCGGCTCCGTGCGATAGTGGCAGCAGCCGGTGCCGCACATCAGTCGCACGGTGGTGACAAACCCGCTGGGTTCGATTTCGTGTGTTGACGGCCAACCTGATTTGGAACCGTAGTACTGAGTCGCGCTCCAGCCACTTAATTGCTGAGCGATCGTACGGTGTGCCAAATCAGGATGCGCTCGCCACGCATTGTCGTTGACAGTGATCCGCTTGATAGCCCCCCACTCGCCGTTGCGCTTCATCGACTGCGTACCGACGTCGATCGAAAGTCTAGTTGACTTGAACGTTCGATCGGCGTTGACGATGTAAAGAATCCGGGTGTTTTCCGGCCATGTGAAACGGGAGGCATCCTCATATCTGCCGCTATTGGATTGGCGTAGCGACGATTCAATGCCGTTTAGTGCGCGGGCCCAAGCCGGCACCGGCTTCGCACGTTGCTTTGCGGCGACGGGTTTCAAGGGTCTGCTGAACTCGCGCAATTGTGCCTGCGCCCCATCGCCGGTAATCACGCCGTCGCTGATTGCCTGCTGATATACGGCCCAGAGGTGCTTGCACGGATCAATTCCCCCGGAAAACGGGCAACTGCATCCACCGCAAAACACCGAACCGTCGAAATCTAGTTCGACGGCGTAGGTTGCGGTTCCGCGAACAGACGCTTGAATCTGAAAGCCGTCGCAGCTAATCAGCGTCACACGTCCTGCGCGAAAGTAATGGTTGCCGCGCGACCGGAGCGCGGGTGAAAAATAATCTTCGATTACTGCCGACGACATGGCTGCATCCTCCGTGATTCGCAGGCGTCTAGCGCCTCAAGCCGATTTCGTTCCCGCCGCCTTTTGTTCCCTGGCCCAGGAATCTTTGAGGCTCACCGCACGATTGAACACTAGCTTACCCGGAGAACTGTCGCGATCCACCACGAAGTATGCGTGCCGCTCGAACTGATAGTGCTGGCCGGCTTTCGCATCCTTTACGCTCGGCTCGAGTTTCGCTAGTGAAATTGTTTCCAGCGAGTTCGGGTTGAGATTGACGGTCCAATCCTGGCCTTCAGGAAACCTGGCCGGCTCGGCTGTTTTGAACAAGTGGTCGTACAAACGCACTTCACAATCGATTGCATGCATGGCCGAAACCCAATGAATCGTGCCTTTGACTTTTCGGCCATCGGGTGCGTCGCCGCCACGGGTGGCGGGGTCGTAGGTGCAATGCACTTCAGTGACCTGCCCCGCGGCGTCTTTGACAACCGATTGCGCGGTAATAAAAAACGCCCATCGCAACCGCACTTCTTTACCCGGAGAAAGCCTGAAATATTTCGGCGGGGGAATCTCTTCGAAATCACTTCGTTCAACATACAGCTCGCGCGTAAACGGCACCTTGCGCGTGCCGGCGGCCGCGTCTTCGGGGTTATTCACCGCATCGAGCCATTCCACATGGCCTTCTGGGAAGTTGGTAATGATCACCTTGAGCGACCGAAGGACCCCCATGACGCGCGGTGCCCGTTTGTTCAGGTCTTCGCGAACAAAGTTTTCGAGTACCGAATGCTCGATCACGCTATCAAACTTGTTCACGCCAATGTGTTTGCAGAATGCCCGAACCGCTTCGGGCGTATACCCCTTTCGGCGGTAGGCGCTGATCGTGGGCATACGCGGGTCGTCCCAGCCGGCGACAGTTTTCTCCTCGACCATCTTCCGAAGGTTGCGTTTGCTCAGCAGAATGTAGGACAACTGCAGCTTGGCGAATTCAATCTGCTGTGAATGATGGATTTTCTTCCCCCAAGCGCCCGAACCGTCATCGGTGCGGCCTTCATTAATCGCCTGGATAAACCAATCGTACAGCGGCCGATGATTCTCAAATTCCAGCGTGCAGATGGAATGCGTCACCGATTCGATCGAATCTTCCAGACCATGCGCCCAATCATACATCGGGTAAATGCACCACTTGTTGCCGGTGTTGTGGTGCTCGGCATGCACGATGCGATACATCACCGGATCGCGCAGATTAAAATTGGGCGATGACATGTCGATCTTGGCGCGCAACACTTTGCTGCCGTCGGCAAACTCTCCTTTGCGCATGCGGTCGAACAGATCAAGGTTCTCCGCGGCCGGCCGATCCCTGAAAGGCGAATTCGTCCCGCCCGCGACCCCCCCGCGGCTAAGGCGGGTTTCGTCGGCCGATTGATCATCAACGTACGCCTTACCCTTCTTAACCAGCTCGACCGCAAAGTCGTACATCTGCTGAAAATAATCCGATGCCCAGACGACTTTCGCCGGCGAAAAGCCCAGCCAGCGCACGTCGGCCTCGATGGACTTCACGTACTCGACTTCTTCTTTTTCAGGATTGGTATCGTCGTACCGAAGGTTGCACGCCCCGCCGTGCTCCAGCGCCAGGCCGAAGTTGAGGCAGATGCTTTTCGCGTGCCCGATGTGCAGATACCCGTTGGGCTCCGGCGGGAAGCGCGTGACCACTTTCCCGCCCCACTTTCCCGTCCGATTGTCCTCTTCAATGATCCGGCGGATGAAATCGAGGCCTTCGCGTTCTTCTGGTTTGTTTTCGTCGCTCATGTTCCTTCCCGCCTCGCGCGATCAGCCGCGAGGCGGGAATAGATACTAGCCCAGGCGGTCGGCCCTGGGAATAGACTTGAAGCGCCGGAAGAACTACACCCTCGCAAGGTGCGCAGCCCAGTTCTCATCGTCGGTTGACAAAGGTGGATCACAGGGCTTGGTGTAATCGGTCGTCTTGCGAAACGCGCCGCGCTCGTAGGCCTGTTCGACCAGCAATTGCAGTGAAAGGACGACGTCTTTCTCCCCATCGCGAAGCGGAACTCCCACCGACGGTAACGGCTGCCTTAACGGCATCGCATAATATTCCCAATCGATCCGCCTATACCCGCGCCGCACCGCCGCGTAATACGGTGCCTGCTGCGCGGCAGGAACCTGATGCCGCGGCACGGTGACGACCCAATCGCCCCGGCGAATCAGATTGATCTCCACAAGGCTTACCTGGCCGTCGATGAGTTCCTGCTGCTTTCGCAAATACTTCTCACGATTCGGGCCGGCCACTTTGTTGGCGGGCGAAAGAAACTCGATGACGGTGATGACGCGCCCGCCGGAACGGTGGTCGATGATCTGAATAAATGCTTCGGTCAGAGGCTCATCATCACTGCCAATGAGCGTCGGATGTGTTTCGGTTTCAACGGCCACGGCTGTCTGAAGACCGCCGCCCATATCGGCAACATCGCCCAGCAACTCGACCGCCAATACGTCAGGAAAAATGCGGCGAACCGGCTCACCGTCGACTTCGACAATGGCGTTTCCGTCCATCCTTGCCACCAGCCCAGGACCTAGTTGAGCCTGCAGCGCGTCGCGCGAATAGGTGCATAATGCATGATTCACATCTCCCCACGACGCCTCTAGATAAGGGTCCATTCCGGGAAACGGGCTTCGTCGGTCGGATGCCGCCATGGATGGAATTATATCAGAATCGCACGCGAATTCTTGCCAAAATTGCGACAGTTGGTGAGGGGGCGCTGGATTGACCGGCGTCGTTAATCTACCGCCGAAAGCTCTGAACCCGCCGCAGCTCGCGATCGGCTTCTTTTTTCTTGATCGTCTGCCGCTTATCAAACTGCTGCTTGCCCTTCGCCACGCCAATTTCCACCTTCGCCCGACCGCCTTTGAAGTAAATGGCCAGCGGGATGAGCGTGGTGCCCTTCTGCTCCAATTCGCCCTGTAGTTTGCGAATTTCGCGCTGGTGCGCCAGCAGAAATCGCTCGCGGCGGGGAACGTGGTTGTAGACGATCGCCGCCTGCTTGTAGGGGTCGATGTGACAACCATGCAGGATGAGACGCCCCTTTTCCACACTCACATAAGCTTCCTGCAACTGCGCGTGGCCGTGCCGCAGCGATTTTACCTCGCTGCCCACCAGCGCGATGCCACACTCGAGCTTGGCCTCGATAAAATAATCATGCATCGCCCGGCGGTTGACGATGCGGGGCGGGTTTTTCAGGTTTCCTTGCGACACTTCGACCGATCTTATGCGCCAACGCCGTCGCTTGCGAGCGATCGACCGCACCCATACGATCCCGCGACCGGTGAGAACGCCTCTCCTTGCATCGTTCGTCCTTTCTTCACTGATTTGTTTCGCAACTTCGGCGAGCGAAGCATTGCCAAAGCTCTTCGACCCCAACCGCCACATGCGCGTCGACGAAGTTAAACCCGGCATGAAGGGCTACGGGCTGACCGTGTTCCTGGGCACCAAAATTGAAAAGTTTGATGTCGAAGTCGTTTCGGTCATGCGCAATTTCAACCCCAAGCGCGATGCGATCTTAATCCGCTGCTTCGGCGAAACGATGGAACACACCGGCTCGGTGGCGGGCATGAGCGGTTCGCCGATTTTTCTCAAAGATGACCAGGGCCGCCCGCGGATGATCGGCGCGTTCGCCTACGGCTGGCCGATGGCTAAAGACCCGATCGCCGGCGTGCAGCCGATTGAATACATGCTGCAATTGGCAGACAACCCGCCCAATCCATCCACACGCAATGCCCCGCGAGCCGGTGTGCGAAACGGCACGCCGTGGAACGTGCTGAATGCACTGCGCTCGACCACACTATTCCCACCCGCGGCGCGGCAGATAACGGCGAACACTGCTTCGCTGCGTCGCATGCTCACGCCCGTGAGTGTGTCGGGTGTTCCCGCGAACGTGCTGGCGCGGTATGCCGATGTATTTACCGCCAACAACCTGGGCATGTACCAATCCGGCGGTGGCGTGGCGCCGGGGGAACCGCTCGACGTGCCGATCGAACCCGGCAGCGTCGTCATCACGCCGCTGGTCACCGGCGATGTTGAGTTTCACGCCAATGGCACCTGCACCGAAGTGCTCGACGGTCATGTGTTCGCCTTCGGCCACCCATTCTTTAATGAAGGCGCGGTTGACATACCATTGGCCGGCGGCGCGGTGCAGGGTATCGTGGCGTCGCTCGATAGCAGTTTCAAAATGGCGGCGATGGGCAAGCTCAAGGGCGCGATCGATACCGATCACACCGTCGGTATCGCCGGAAGACTTGGCCCGTCGCCGGCGAGCATCCCGGTGGACATTAAAATTAACCGCGACGGCAAAGTAACGGCTTATCACTTCGATGCCATTCGCCACCCACGGCTGCTGCCGGTTCTGGTCGCCATCAGCATGGAATCGGCGCTGTCCAGCGAAGGAGAGTTGCCGCAGTACAACACGCTTCACTACGCAATCGATATGCAATTTGAGAACGGGCGCAAGGTGCAGGTGAACAATGTTGATGCGAACGTGGCGCCCGGCGATCTGATCATTCAACTGATCGCCCCGCTGTCGGCCGCGGCGGAGAATCCGTTTGAGCGGGTGCTGCCCAAACGAGTGGAAGGCACGCTTACGGTCACCAGCGAATCGCGCGATTCGCAAATTCTTTCGGTCCAACTTCCAAAGACCAAGTTCCGGCCCGGCGATTCGATCAGTGGTTTTATCACCCATCGCCCATTCCGCGCAGAAGAAGCCAACCTGCCTTTCAAGTTCGACCTGCCGCGTGATTTGCCCGATGGGCCCTATCAACTGGTGGTGGGTGATTGGACGCGCTACTTCGGGGATGAACTCACCGCCAAGCCGTTCCGCTTCGCCGCCGAGACGAGTGACGAGGTGTTTGATGTGATGCAGGACGTCTACGCCGTCCGGCACGACGCGTTATACGTGCGATTGCTGCGTCAACCCGACGGCGTGGCGGTCGGACGGGTAGCGATGAACCAGTTGCCGTCGTCGCGGCGCCAGGTGCTGCTGGGCGCGGGAAGGAGCAACGTGACGCAGTTCGTCAGCTCCAACGTCGTCAAATTGAAAACCGATCAAATCATGACCGGCTCGGCGGAGTTTACGATCACGATTGAAAAGAAGACCAAAGTCGAATCCGGCCGCGTCTCAGCGCCGGCAACGCGACCCGCGGGCTGAATTTATTGAAGCCACAGAGACACAGAGGACACAGAGAAATGCAAACAGGGAAAATGGACTCAGGGAAAATGCGAAGTGGGAAGACGATGAACGATCAACGATGGAGCTCCTGCCGTCTCCCGCTGCGCCAAGGTTTCCATCCAACTTCCCACAACCTTTTCTCCTCTCTCCTTTCTCTGTGTCCTCTATGCCTCTGTGGTTCAATCTTCTGCGCAGCGATCTTCAGCAGCGACGCGATGGCCGTTTCGACCAGCCACTGGACGCACACCAGCGAAGCCGATTTCGCCGCCGGCACGATGGAACGCGTGGTTGCGACCAACCTCGGCGACGTGAAATTGTCGCGGGCCGTCCGCTCGATCCTCACGCAGGATGCGCGCGTGAGCGCCATTCACGCGCTGGCTCAAGCCCCCGACGGCACGATTTACGCCGCCACCGGGCCACAGGGCGTTCTGCTGAAGATTAAGGATGATGAGGTTTCGGATGCGGCCCAACTCGGCGACAACGTCAACTTGTTCTCGCTGCTTATCGACCAACAAAACCGCGTGCTCATCGGCACCGGCGGCGAGCAGGGCGAAGTGTATCGGATCAATAAGCCCGATGAAAAGCCGGAGAAAATCTTCTCCGCCGAAGGCGTGCAATACGTCTGGTCGATGCTCCAGTCGGCCGACGGCATGATCTATCTGGCCACCGGCCCGACCGGACAACTGCATTCACTTTCGCCCGAAGGCAAGACCGAGATCGTTCACGACAGCGACGAAAACAACCTGCTCTGCCTCGCCGCCGACGGCACGACCGATCTGCTCTACGCCGGCACCGATCCACACGGCCTGGTGTTGCGCATCAACCGTCGCACGAAGCAGACATTTGTAGTGTACGACGCCGCGGAAACCGAAATCACGGCGCTGGTTCGAACCAGCAACGGCGAACTTCTGGCGGCGACGGCCCAGGCGACCGATGGCGAAGAAATTCCCGCCGTCGCCGTCGAGCAGACGGGCCGGCCCGAAGGCAACATAGGCGGCGTGCCGATCGAAGCCGTGCCGCCGGAGAACCCCAAGCCGCCGGAGCTACCCGAGCCTCCGCCGACCGAGCCGAAGCCAATTCCCAAGTTCATGAGCGTGCTGTCGATGAGCCAAGACCAGGACACGGCACCGGCGACCACCGAGCCGGCAGCCCCGGCCGTGGATGGCATGCTCGCTGTCGTGCCCGCCCGCGGCGCGCTGCCAACCGACCCGGTCGTGGCCGGCAATGCCGTCTATCGCATTGATGCCGACGGGTTTGTCACGGAGCTGATGCGGTCCAACCTCGCCATCTATGCGCTGCTGGAACAGAATGGGGAAATTTTCGCCGGCACGGGCAACGACGGCCTGCTCTATCAACTTCGCCCGGCGGCGGAAGAAACCATCGTGCTGGCGAAGGTGGATTCCAAGCAAATTCTGTGCGCGCTATCCGCCGCCGACGGGCGCGTCTACCTCGGCTGCGCCAACCGAGGCGACATTGTGGCGATGAGCAGCGGGTTCGCCGAAACCGGCACCTACACCAGCCCCGTGCTCGACGCGGCCCAGATCAGCCGATTCGGCCAACTTCGATTGCGCGGCAAACTCCCCGATGGTGCTACGCTCAAAGCCGCCACGCGCAGCGGCAACGTATCCGACCCCGCGGGCAGTGGCTGGTCGGATTGGACGCAAAGCGTATCGGCGACGGAGTTCCTACCCATCACCGCCCCGCCGGCGCGGTTTTTTCAATATCGACTCGAGTTCGCCAGCGACGCCGGCAAGCAGACGGCGGTGCTTGAAGAAGCCGATGTGGCCTATCAGTCGCCCAACCTCGCGCCGAAGGTAACCGCCATTCGCGTCGTCAATGGCGATATAGCTAACGCCGACACACGCCCGAAGCACACCATCTCCTGGGACGCCGCCGACGCCAACGCCGATGCGATGGTTTATTCGCTGCAGTTGCGCGCGCTTCCGTCGGGCGAATGGATCACGATCAAGGATAAGCTCACCGATGCCACGTTCGAGTGGGATACCCGCACCGTCGCCGACGGCCGATGCGAGCTTCGCGTGCTCGCCACCGACGCCGCCTCCAACACGCCGGGCAGCGGAAAGACCGGCACCCGCACCAGCGAACCGCTCACTGTCGACAACACCCCGCCCGCCATCGGCGACCTCTCGGCCACCGCCGACGGCAAATCGGCACAAGTCAAACTTTCGGTGGTCGACCGCACGTCGACCGTCGCCAAGGTGGAATACGCATTGGACGGCGCCGCGGACTGGCAGATCGTCCTGCCAGTTGATATGATCGCCGATTCGCCCAAAGAGGCGTACGCCGCGACGCTGGCCGATTTAAAGCCCGGCCCGCATCAGATCGCGTTGCGAGCCACGGATTCGGCGGGCAACGTTGCGTTCGCCACCGTTGGCGTAAGAATTGAGCCGTAACATTGGTCGTAAAGAGTTGAAATTAAAGAGCTTACGAACGAGCAACAGCCATGCATTATCCCCACCGCATCAGCAAAGTAAAACGAGCCCGCAACATCGGCTTCCGCGCCCGCATGCGCACCAAAAAGGGCCGCCAGATGATCAACAACAAACGCCGCGCCGGGCGACGGGTCCAGGTCGTCTAAGGTCGCGCTGTGGTCTGGTCGCGCGACCCAACCCGAACCTCGACGCTGGAAAACGCGCTTCGTTGAAAGAACTTCAAGTTCACTACAGAACGAGCTAAACTGACGACCTTTGCAAATCGCAATACGTCTCCTTGGCCAACAGCAGCCGACTTGGAAGTGTCGCTCACCGCCACGCCAACCGCCTGATCAAATCAGAGCCCTCGATAAGCGAGCAAACGCACCTCTTGAAAGCGGCGTATACTGTTCGGCGCATGGACTTCATCATCATTCCACTGGTCAGCGCCGTAGTTGCGGCCCTTACGCTTGTGTCCGGCTTTGGCCTGGGGACGGTGCTCATGCCCGCGTTCGCGCTGTTCTTCCCAATCGAGATCGCCATCGCAGCGGCCGGCGTCGTTCACTTCGCGAACAACCTCTTCAAGTTGGGTCTGGTGGCCAAGTGGGCCAAGCGTGACGTGGTGCTGCGGTTTGGGATTCCGGCCGTTGTGGCGGCGTTCGCGGGGGCAGCGCTGATGACGGTGATGGCGGAGATTCCCGCGCTCTACGCGTATCGTCTCGGTCCGCTGCACGGCGAAGTCACCTGGCTCAAACTAGTCATCGCGGCACTGCTGGCGTTGTTCGCCGGGCTTGAGTTGTGGCCGAGGTATCAGGAGATATCGTTTCCGCGCCAGGCGTTGCCGGTGGGCGGCGCGCTTTCAGGGTTCTTCGGTGGAATCTCCGGAATGCAAGGGGCCTTGCGGGCGCCATTTCTGCTGCGGGCCGGTCTTTCGCGCGACGGCTTTGTGGGAACGACCAACGTCATTTCCACGATGGTCGATGTGGCCCGCCTTGCGGTCTACTTTGTCGGCTTGTCGTGGATGGCGCAGGAGCGTGATTACGCGGCGCTTAAGGACAGCCGCACGCTCTGGCTGGTTGCGGTGGCGTGTCTCGCCGGGTTTTGCGGGTCGTTCTTCGGCGCCAAGATGGTCAAGAAAGTGACGTTGCGCGGCATCCGCATCCTGATTGCGGGGCTGCTGTTCGCGCTCGCCGCAGCGCTGGGCGCTGGGATCATTTGAAACGCAAACGAGGCCGCAGCTAGTTGATCCGGATTCGTCGATTTGTTATGCTCCTGGCAATGTCTCGCAGCGCGCGAATCGCTCCTGGCGGTGTTGTTTATCACGTGCTCAATCGTGCCGTCGGCCGGATGCACATGTTCCGAGGCGTCGTGGACAGTCACCGTTTTAGGGTGTTACGGCTAGGGCGTCCGGAGACAGTCACCCGTTTTTTGAATCGGTTACTCGGCGAACTATGGCTAGCTGACGCTAACTGGTTGCCTCGCGAATGTTCGTTGCGTCGGTGACGCGTCTAAGCCGCGGGACAGTCACCATTTTTTCGTTGTGAGAATCCCCGGGGCGCACGGGACAACCACCAATTTTGACGCTCTGCCCTCCTGACCGCACCAATGCGCGTTTAGTACGTGGCGGGCGCGAAGTTATCCGCTTTGCGTCGTCGCCGGCGGGTGGGTCGTTGTCTCGATGAGCCATGCGCTCAAATCACCGGTGAAATCCTTGGGTGGAATGTGTCGGAGCAGGTCGGCCTTGCCCGAGCGGGCAATGTGCTTCACCAATTCTGCATGGGCCGCCAAATCACCGGCCTTCCAGGGCCGCACATCGACGTAGGTATCATCAAACCTCCATCGCGCTTTCGGGAGCAGGCCGAAGCGGTTTTGGCCGGTGGCGGCGTCGATGCTGTGAATGACGTGTACGCACCGCGCCGCGACAACCCACCCGCCGATGAGCACGATGGCCAGCAGGATGCGAATGAACCATTTCATGAGTGCGTTCTGATGTACTTTTTGTGTTGCGGCAAGGGCAAGGACAATGATCAATCGAGCCGGTCGCGTTGCACGTCTTCGGCGGCGGCGGGCGTGGGTTCTGCGTCGTCCAGATAATCGAGAATGTCGATGTCGCCGTTGGCTGAATCGTTGGAGGCGGCGGTTTCGGGCTTCAAGTCGTCGGCGGCGAGGTCTACCGGTTCGTCGGCCATCGGCGCCTCTGGGCGAGATATAGGGGCTTGCTCTTCTGTATTCTCAATACCCACGGCCAGCGAATTCTCCGCCTCAGCTTGTGCGGCCGCCGCGGCAGCAGCGCCGGCGGCTGCGGCGGCGATGCCTGTTACGGAAACGGCTTTTCGCATCGCAAGCGGTCGGTCGGTGGCGGGCATGTGGGCGGCGATCACGCTGTTGTAGTATCCCGCCGAGAAAAGCCCCGCCTGCTGCTGGTAAGGCAGGTTGATCAGATCGCAGAATTCCTGAATGAGCTGCGCCGCCTGTGTATCGTTTTTTTCTGCCGCCTGCACCGCGTTCCAATGCTGGCGATCGCGAAAGCGCATGATCTGCACGAACCGCCCGGTTTCGCTGCCGGCCCAGTTGGCACCGACCTGCTCAAACACCTCAAAATGATCGCACCCGAGGCGCGTCATGAGCTGGCGGAACCGCTGCAACAGCCGCGCATGCTCGGTGCGCTTCTCCTTTGGAACGATGTAACTATTGGTTTGCAGCAGCATCAAGCGACAATCCCTCCCGGATCGTAGACCGTTTATCTTGCCACATTCTTCCCCCGAGTTCAAACCCGCAGAGTTCACAGGGCAAACGCTTCTAACGAGCGGCGAGCGTCAGCGACCCGATTCCATTAGCAGGGCGACCGATTCCCGCAAAAATACATCCGGTCGCTGACGCTCGCGGCTCGTAAATCGAGGCAAATGCGATTGCCTTGGGCAATCATGACACAAATCCTTGCCCCACCACCTGATAAACGCCGCCGGCGGTCGTTTGGTTGCACCGAATTGTCGCAAGATGACGAAATCTTACCGGTCGTGACGGCGCCTGATTGAAGTCGACGATGAGCCATCCACGCCGCGCTGTGAGCCTCGGGCGAACACGCGGGTCGCGCGGCCTCCATCCGGGCGTTCGCTTAAGCTCACAACCCGGCGTGATGCGTCGGGTCAAATTCCTCTCGTCCATCTTCGTCGAGGTTGCTTTACTGAACGAACACGAGGCCACAAACCCGTTCGATCCGCGCGCAAAAAAGGCCGCACGGCGGAGGGTAATTTCCGTGCGGCCTGGCGGAGGAGGAAACGAGGCTTGTTGAAGCCGAAGTTTGCGAACTGTTATTTAGTAGCCGCTTGTTAAGCGGCGATTCGCGCTGCTTCGGTTTCGTGTTCGATAACGTTTTCCTCGTTCTGCAATCCTTCAACTTGTTCGGCAGCCAATTCCATCTCGGGGACGATCAGGACACTGTTCCACCCCGTCTGGCTCATCTCAACGCCGAACGCGGCGTAGTCGGCAAACCATTGGCCGTCGGCGTGATAGCGAAACCGGTATTCGCCCGGCGGAAGCTCTGCATCGAGTATCCACCAACCTTTGCCGGCGTTTCGCATTGCATTCTGGCCGGTCCATTTGTCGAAATCTCCGGCAAGACGAACATCCGACGCGCCCGGCCGGTAGAATTTGAATTCGACTCGGCCGTCTTCCCGAATGTTGATCATTGCTGCGTCCTTGAGATGATGTATTACAAACGTCGTGCCAGAGTTTGCTTCCTCCGCCTTTGAAAGGAAGCGTTCGATGGCCGGCGACGAGCGTTGTCGCCCGTGCACTTGTAAAATCGGGCTTTTTTGTTCGAGAGTTAATTTTGGCACGCTAAGAATTTCGTTGAATCGGTTCACCTGATCCGATACCACACTGTTTACGAATTCGGCAAAAGGCCATTGCGTGCGCGCCGAATCAGCAGATGCCCGGAGACCCTGTAGGATGACGACCCGGCAGCCTGCGGCTAAATGCCGCATTTACATCATGTTAGGGCTGGGAACGTGGCTTCTCGCCGGCGGGTGTACGCCGGACATTACCCGTCCCCTTGAGCCGGCCTCGACTCCGAACAGTGCGGCGCCGGGACCGACCGGAGCGCAGCGGCCGAGCGACCGTTCCCCCGACGGCCCGCGCGTTCGCCCGCTGAACCTCAATGTGCCGGCCATACCCACCACGTCGGATACGCAGGTCGAACTCGCCGTCGCCAAGAATGAGACCGCCAGCTTCGCCATCCAGCTCAGCCAGCTCCCCAAATCCTCCGGCCGCCGGGCCTACACGCTTCGACTGACCGCCCCTGCCCGCGCGGGCGGCGGCGCGGTGATCGATGCTTTGAACATCGTCGCGTACCAGATTCTTTCGATGCCGATCGACGTGAACCGCGCCGGCTTCGTCCGCCACACCGGTTTGCCCGGCGACCGCAAGAGTATGCCCCGCGCGCTGCTGCCGCTGGTGGTCGACGCCGGGCGGATCAACGTCAGTACGTTGCGCGATCCGACCAGGCCGTTCGACGCCGGCGGCCGGGCCGAAGGAACAGGTCAAGCGACGCTGATCTGGTTCGACGTGAGAGTGCCCCCAGAAACCCCGCCCGGCGAATATCGCGCCACGGTTGATCTGGTGGAAACGGGTTTGAACGCGCCGCTGTCGAGCGCGCCGGTGAAGATTGTCGTCCACGATTTCGTGCTGCCCGATGAACGGCACCTGCTCATGGCCGGCCAGGTGGAATGGGATGACCTGCTTCGGCTGTTCTCCGACCGCTTCGAGGCCGTTCGCCCGACCCGGCTCGATCGCACCAACGCCGGCTTTGCAAGACCGATCGCCACGCTCGATCGCCTGGTGGCGCTGGCCCAGCAGCATCGGCTGGTCGTCAACTTCAATCGGCTGCAACCCGTCGTGAAATGGCCCGCGGGCAAGCCGCCGGAAATTAGCTGGACGGCTTATGACAGTCTCGTCACCCCGTGGCTCAAAGGCGACAGCTTTCCCGACAAAGTGCCGCTGGGACACTGGCCGCTTCCCACGCTTGATTACTTCTCCACCTACGACCCCCAATCACGCGGCGAATACCTCACGCAGGCCGCGGCGCATTTTGATCAGCTCGATTGGATGACGCGCAGCGCCGCGCAGATCGGCGATGAAGTCACCGGCCGCGCCACCGCGGAACAGAGCGTGCGGTTTTCGGTCTACGCGCAACAGATGATCGCGCTGCACCCGCGCATGCGCGTGATGCTGCCGCTGCAGGAAGACCAGCTTCAACGCGCGACACCCGGCCGCGAGACGATGCTTGCCGACGAGAACCTGCAGCGCCTGATCGCCGCCGCCGCGCCGCTGGTGTTTTCGTCACCGTTGCAGCGATTGCCGCAAGACGTGAAGCGGCCGAGTTTGTGGCTGAAGGCCGATTTGTCGGATGCCGCATCGAGCGGGCTCACGCCGTACGTCGGCGCCGGCGGGGATGAGTATGATGTGCGGCTGTGGTCGTGGCTGGCGTTCTTACGCAACGCCACGCTCATCAAATGGCCCGGCGTGCTGCCACGCGCCAATCAACCCGGCGAACCGGCCGATCCGAATGAACTGGTCTGGTTCTACCCCGGAAGCTGGTTCGGCGTGGAAGACCCGCTGCCCACGGTTCAGCTCAAGTGGCTTCGCAACGCGCAGCAGGATTACGAATACCTGTGGCTGGCACGGCAGCGGGGGCAGACGATCAACACATTTCTCATGGCGCGGTTGATTACCAAGCCTGTTGAAATCCAGCCCAATCAGCAGCAAGACCCGACCTATGCGCTCATGTGCGGAACGGCAAATCCTGGCGCGTGGCGCGAGGCCAAGCAACTGCTGGTCGACAACATTCTGCTCCGCGAGCCCGGCGTGGCGCTCGATGCGCGGCGCGAAACCGAAATCAACCTTCGTATGCTCCGCTGGAGCACCCCGCAGGAACGCCCGGTGCTCACCGGACGCATCACCCAGTGGACGAAAGACAATAGCGGCGGGCTCGGCCAGAACTGGATTAACCTGCGGCTGGGCATCGATATTTACAACGCATCCGACTCACGCCCCGACCAGAACGCGTTGCAATGGATCGGTGGATACCTCGGTTGCGAACTCAGCCCCAAACCCATCAGCATTCCTTCGCTGGCCACGTACAACGTGCGCCGTTTCACCTTGGAAGGCCGCATCGACCCGACGGCGGCGCTGGTGCGGATGCAAACGCCGCTCGAGCTGTCGTTCACCAACGGCTTCACCAAAGAGCAAACGCCGATCAAACTCCAGATTCCCGTCGCGGTGAGCGACCGCCGCGAACGGCCGATCAATATCAATGGCGACCTCGACGACTGGACCGGCGAAGACGCCATTATTGAAGACAAACCGCTCGTTCAGATGTTCAACCGCCCCGCGCTTCAGGCCGGCGTGCTCGAACAAGCGGCCACCAACAGCGGCGTCTACACCAGTTGGAGCGATGAGCGGTTGTACGTCGCATTCAAAGTCGACGGCCTGCCCGGCGCCGCCCAGCGGCAGGTGCGGAACTTTGTCAACTACCAATTTCGCCGCGCATGGGGCGAAGATTTGTGCCAACTTCTGATACAGCCGGTGTACGTCGACAACACTCCCGGCCCGGTTTTGCACGTGGTGTGCAAAGCCAACGGCTCGCTGTGGATCGAGCGAAAGATGGATCCGAAGCTGGCGGTCAACCCTTGGCAGGCGTTCGAGGGCGCCGGGATTCGCTATCAGGCGCGCATCGATGGTTCGCAATGGCGCGGCGAAGTGGCGATCCCGTGGAACGCCATCATGGACGCGGCAAAATCGTTCGACGCCGAAGGCCGACCGCGGCTGCCAACGCTGCTGCGCTTTAACTTCGCGCAGCACAAATCAACCACCGGCGAAAGCAGCAGTTGGGCCGGCCCGGTGGATTTCGCGCGCGACGACGCGTTCACGGGCGTGATTCTATTGCGCGACGATGTGGGACCGGGGATGCCCGGAGAGAAGCGATGAACCCCCTTCGATCCGTGGCTTACGCCGCGGCGTAAGCCACGGATCGAGTTGCCATACGGTTGATGATCCCCTTCATTTGCCCTTCGTATTCCCGACGCGCCGATCGCCAAACTCGCTCTGCGCACCATCGCTCGGCCCCCAGATCGCAGGCAGCAGCGTCGCCCACGCGATCGCCACGATCACCGCGAGCATGACCAGGTTCGCCAGCAGCCAGAATAGTCGTTTTTTATTCACTCGAATCCGTCACAGAATGAACTGACTCAAATCCTCATCCTTCACAATCTCCGCAAGCCGTTCTTTCACGAACGCCGCGTCGATCTTGAGCGACTTCTGCGCGGCATCGGGTGCGTCAAAGCTGATCGATTCGGTCACCCGCTCCAGGATCGTGTAGAGCCGGCGAGCCCCAATGTTCTGGGTGCGCCGATTCACTTCGAATGCTGACTCGGCCATCAGGTCGATCGCATCTTTCGTAAATTCAATGTTCATCGCTTCGGTGCCCAGCAGATCAATCGTCTGCCGTACGAGGCTGTTTTTTGGCTCGGTCAGAATCCGCACGAAATCGGCTTTGGTGAGGTCGCTCAGTTCGACGCGAATCGGAAATCGGCCCTGCAACTCGGGCATGAGATCGCTCGGCTTACTGGTATGAAACGCGCCGGCGGCGACAAAGAGGATGTGATCGGTCTTCACCGGGCCGTACTTGGTCATCACCGTCGACCCTTCGACGATCGGCAGCAAATCACGCTGCACGCCCTGACGGCTCACATCCGGCCCCCCTTCCTTGCCGCTGCCGGCTACTTTGTCGATCTCATCCAGAAAAACAATGCCGCTCTGCTCCACCCGATCGATGGCGACGGCGTGGATTTTCTCTTTGTCGAGCAGCTTCTCTGATTCCTGCCCTTGCAGCACCTTACGCGCCTCGGCCACCGTCAACTTGCGCGTCTGCCGCTGGGTCGGAAGGATTTTTTCGAACATCGATTCCATATCGACATCCATCTGCATCCCCGCCGGCCCGAGCATGCCGATGACGCTGGCTTTGGTTTCAACCGTCAGTTCGACCGTGCGCTCTTCGAGCTTGCCGGCCTGCAACTGGGCGCGCAGTTTGTCGCGTGTGGCCGTGGCGGGCGCTTCGGGTTCGCCGTCCGGGTCGTCGGTTTCGCGCCGGCGCGAGCGGCGGGCCGCGGGCAGCAACATATCGAGCAGGCGATCGTCCACCGAAACGGCGGCCTTTTCCTTCACTTCGCCGTGCATTTCGGCCCGGACGAGTTGGATGGCAGAATCGAGCAGGTCGCGAATGATCGAATCGACGTCCCGGCCGTGATAGCCCACCTCGGTGAACTTCGTCGCCTCAACCTTGATGAACGGCGCATTCACCAGCGTGGCCAGCCGGCGGGCGATTTCGGTCTTGCCGACGCCCGTCGGGCCGATCATCAGAATGTTCTTCGGCGAAACATCCTTGCGAACGTCGTCCGGAAGCTGCTGCCGACGCCAGCGGTTGCGCACCGCAATCGCGACGGCGCGTTTGGCGTCGGCTTGGCCCACGATGAACTTGTCGAGTTCTGCAACGATCTGCCGCGGAGTTAGTTCGGTCATATAGTCCTGTGATTGCACTAAAGCGTCTCCACCTTGATCTGTTGATTGGTGTAGATGCAGACTTCGCCGGCGATATTAAGCGACGCTTTGACGATTTCCGCCGCGCCGAGCTTCGAGTGCGCCATCAGCGCCTTGGCCGCCGAAGCCGCGAACGCCCCGCCGGAGCCGATGGCGGCGATGCCGTCGGTCGGTTCGATCACATCGCCACTCCCGCCAACGATCAGCGAACAGGTTTTGTCGGCGACGACCAGCATCGCCTCCAGCCGGCGCAGCATGCGGTCGGTGCGCCAATCTTTGGCCAATTCGATCGCCGCCCGGCGGAGATTTTCCGGGTGCTCACCCAGCTTTTTCTCAAACCGCTCGATAAGCGCAAACGCATCCGCCGCCGATCCGGCGAAACCCGCCAGCACCTTTCCCCCGGCGAGTTTGCGTATCTTCACCGCGTCCTGCTTGGCAACTGTGTTGCCAATGGTCACCTGCCCATCCCCGCCCAGGGCTACCTGGCCATCGCGGCGGACGCTTAGAATCGTGGTCGATCGGATCGTGGGTGCTTTCATGCTTCGTTTCTCTTGAACGCGATGTTATCAACACCGCGTGCGATCACCAGTCGGCCGAACAGTTGGCGGAATTGACGTTGCCGATTGTGCAGCCGATTCGAAGCGGCTTGACGATCAGCCGGGACAACCCACATGACGTTTGCACTATCGACATCGCCTGCATCGTGGATTGCGGTTGTGCTTGCGATCGCCGCGTTGGCCGCTCTAGCGCGCTCGCCGCTGCGGAAGCGGGCAAAAGTTGCAATCGGGTTGGCGATCATGCTGATGGCGGTTGCGTCCACGGGGCCGACCGTGCAGCTCACCCGGCCGCCGCGTGTCGTTGTGATGGTCGATTATTCCGCCAGCACGCGCTCGGCAGACTATCGCACGGGGCTTCATCAACGACTTCTACAACTGCTGCCGCAGACGCCGGACCAAGTCCTCTACTTTGCCGAACAACACGCACCGGCCCTGCCCGCAGAACCCGCCGGCGATCTTCCCGGCAACCGCACGACGTTCGCGCCTCCCCCCGCCGACGCGATTGTGCTGTTCAGCGACGGCCAGTTCGACCTTCCCCCCGCCGCGCCGCCAACCTTTGTTGTGCTGGATGACGGCCTTCGCGCCGCGCGCGATGCGCGAATCTCCGGCATCGTGCAGCGCAGCGATGAGTTTGATATCAGCCTGAACAACAGCGGTGAGGCTCGAACAATCTCGGTGCCACCGATGCCGATCGTTAGCGTGCCACACGGCCCGCGTACCATTTCGGTTCCCGTTCAATCGGCCTCGACATTGACTGCGCAACTTAACCCCGGTGATCGCTGGCCCGAGAATGACGCCGCGACGATCGCGCCGGCGCCGGCCGAGCAATCGCGTTTGTGGATCGGCGACCGCGCGCCCGCCGGCTTTACACGCATCGATCCCGCCGCGGTGATTAGTGCAGGCTCGATGATCGGCGTTTGGGCGATCGTGCTCGACGACGTCCCCGCCGCCACAATGGCCGAGGCGACGATGCGCTCGCTCGGCGCCTACGTGCGCGATCTGGGCGGCACGCTGATTATCAACGGCGGCGCGAACAGCTTCGGGGCCGGCGGGTGGACGGGGACGCCGGTGGATGCGGTTTCGCCGCTCGCTTCGTCGCCGCCTTCGCCACAGCGGTTGTGGGTGATTCTGGTTGATTCCAGCGGATCGATGGCGGGTGAGACGCCGGGCGGCAACCGGTTGAAGTCGGCGGTCGCCGCGGCACGGGCGGGGCTGAATCGGCTGCCGCCGGACGACCTGGCAATGATCGGCACGTTCGCCGAGCAGCTATCGTGGCTCACGCCCGAGCCTGCGGCAGTGCGAGAAGTACGCGAGCAAGAATTGTCGCCGTCCGAGCCGCGCGGGCCGACGAACCTCGCGCCCGCGTTGAACGCCAGCGTTAGCACGCCCGGCGCGCTGCCGCGTGAATTGCTCATCATCACCGACGGCGAAACCGCCGGCGCCCTGACCGTCACACCGGCGGAGATGACTGCGGCTAAGGTTCGACCCGGCATGTTGCTCATCGGCCCACGCGATCGGGCGACGGCGTTGATCGAATTCATTGAGCAATGCGCCGGGACGGTGATCGAACAAACCGATCCCACTCAATGGATCGCTGCGGCGCAGCAACTGGCCAGGGTGCGGCAGGACGCGCGCCTGCTGGAAGGCCATTTTTCGGTCGAGTTAAACCAGCCGATCGGGGCGGCGTTGGGTGGTGTTGAAACAGCAAACGAAACGTGGGTGCGTAGCGGCGCGACGGCGCTGGGCACGTTGTCCTCCACAAACTCCCCCGCCGCCGCCACGTGGCAGGCTGGCGCGGGCAAAGTCGTCGCGTTCGCGTTCGCAGCCGCGCCGCCGCTGCTTGCCGACGTCGCCGACCGCCTCGGCGCCGTCGGGCGCGATCCTCGGTTTCAAACCCGGCTGATTCAAGGTGAGAACGACATTGTTCAATTAACGGCCATTGAAAACGGGTCGGCGATGAACGATCTGCAACTCACCGCTCGCAATCTCGGCGGCGCTGCGATGCCGATGGAGCAGGTCGGTCCCGGTCGATACGAAACTCGCTTCGATCGGCAAGCGAAGGCGCGCGTCGTCGAAATTATCGCCAACGACACGGTCGTCGATCGCGTCGCCGTCGCGGGCCGGTACGCCGCTGAGTTCGATGCGATCGGATTGAACCTGGAAAACCTGCGCGAGCTTGCTGCGCGCACCGGCGGCGCGGTGATTGAGCCGACGCAGACGACGCCAATCCAGCTTTCACGAAAGACCATTCGCCGATCAATCGCCTCCTGGCTGGCGGCGACGGCCGCGGCGTTGATGCTTGTCGGGTTGATTCTGCAACATCGTTCCCCCGCCCGCGTTTGATCGGGATGACAACCGAGGACGAGGGTTTGTGCGCACTGATGCGCGACCTGAATCACGCCCGCCGGAGCGTGATGTGTACGATCTCCGCCGGCGCGTTGATGCGCAGCGGGAACCAGTTGCCCACGCCGTTGCTGACCACCAGCGACGACGCATTCTGCTGATAGAGGCCCGACCAGTATCGATACATCAAAGGCCCGAAGCCGACGTTGGCCGAGAGGTGCAGTTGCCCGCCGTGCGTGTGGCCGGCGAGGGTAAGCGGAATGCCGGCTCGCGCCGCCGCATCGAACGCGTGAGGGTGATGCGCCAGCAGAATGGGAAACGCATCGTCGCGGCGCAGTTGCAGAAGCTGGCCGAAGCTGGCATTCACCGCGTCATCGCCGCCTTGCCGCGCGTCTCCGCGCGGCACTCCGGCCGGCCAGCCCCAACGCAGGCCGAGAATCTGCACGGGTGTGCCGCGCACTTTCACTTCTTCGGATCGATTGATCAGCAGCGGCAGCCCGGCGGCCAGGGCGCGGCGCTCGAATTCGGCGCGGTCTTCGATCAGGTCGTGATTTCCCTCGCAAAGGAAATGGCCGAACTGCCCTTGCATGCGCCGCGTGATGTCGATGCCGGCGGGCAGGTCGCTCAACGCGTGGTTTATCAAGTCGCCTGTCTGCAGCACCAGATCGGCTCGAAGTGAATTGGTCGCTTCAACGATCCGATCGAGCGTTCGCCCGCGGGTGAAGACGCCGACGTGAATATCGGCAACGTGGGCAATCGTCAGGCGGTCGAGATCAGCCGGCAACCCGGGAACTGGAATGATCAGTTTGCGGATGCGGAATTCGTCAAGCTGATCGAGCGCGCGGACGGTGCCCCCAATCGTGAATAACGGCGGCGCAGCGGCCAGGGCGGCGCCGAGGAGATCGCGTCGAGAAAGGCTTCTTGATTTGGATGGGTTGGGTGCGATGAAGTCCGGGGCTGAAGCACCCGGCTTGTAGAAATCCGGGGCTGAAGCACCCGGCTTGTCATCGCTTTGTGCCTTTGCGGGTTGGTCGGGCGTCGGTGGGAATGCGAGGGATACAAGCTTGTTCGCAGCAACAATTAACAAAGATGGAATCGCCACAGCCGGCAGAACGATAAAGTGCCAGGTAAACAGGCCGGCGATGGCGGCCGGGCCGATGGCGTCGCGCAACTCCAGCGAGAACCGCGACGCGATGACCACACCCAACCCGCCGATGCACGCGATCATGAACACCGCCAGAACACCGCGCAGCCAGCGGCCGTGCGGCAGCGGGCGGAGCAGCCGATCGGCGCGCCACCACCACCAGGCGTCGGCCAGCAGCATCATGGTGATGATCGCGAGGATGAAAATCGGCATGGCGGTTACGCGGCGTCGGCTTTACATGGCTGCATTGATGATATACATCTCGCAGTCGTAACATGCGGACGAAGCGCCTTCTAATTCTAGCTGTTGTTTTAACCGCCGCCGGGTGCGTCCGGCGATCGATGTCGATCCAAACCGAGCCGCCGGGGGCTTTGGTCTACCTCAACGGCGAAGAAGTCGGCCGAACCCCCCTGCAGCGAGATTTCCTGTGGTACGGCACTTATGAAGTTGTGATCCGCAAAGAAGGCAATGAAACCCTGCGCACGCGGCAGAAGGTGATCGCCCCGTGGTGGCAATGGCCTCCGTTCGATCTATTTGCGGAGCTGTTCCCACTGGACGACAAACGCAGCTACCAATACACCCTTACCCCCGCCGCCGATTCGGCGATTGACCTCGATGCGATTTTAGTGCGGTCGAGCGAAATGCAGGCGAAATTGCAATCCAGCCAGGCTCCGGCGACGCAACCTACTTCCCGATGAAGGGCGTCGTGCGCACCGCACATTACGAGCGGCGAGCGTCACCGACCCGATTCCCGCAGCAATGTGACCGGTCGCTGACGCTTGCGGCTCGTCATTCGGGTCATATGCGGTGGCCCGGCGGCGGTGCCCACTTGGGGGATTCTGGGATGCGGTCCGCATAGCCCAGGACAATCAACACACGATCGTGACGGGGTTAGGTCTCACCATTGGGCGGAGATGCACCATTTCGCCGGCGGTCGAAGTTATAAAAATATCGACTTTACCGCGGATTTTGCTTGACTTCCCCTGTGCATTTGTTAGTAATATGTTATGTATCGCGCGGGTAACTTTCAACGGTCGTCGACGCCCGGCCCCCAAGGCGCAAGCAACTCCGCGCGCCGACGTACAAAAGAGGTTCAAAGCGTGAACGCTTTGGCTCGGTTTGGGGTCAGATTGGGCAACGGTTGGGGACCGAAAGCGGCACGGTTTGGGACCCAATTGGGACCTAATTGGGACCCGAGTGGGACCCGAGTGGACCCGAGTGGACCCGATTTGGACCCTGTTTGGACTCGGTTTTTCCAAGCTCGGAAGTCGAACAGCGACTCGTAAGGTACACCGAAATAAGGACTTAAATCAGAGAGGCTGGTGCAATGGAACTTCGAAACATCTTTTTTTTGCCTCGGCGGGCAAGCCTGCGATGAAGTTGCTTTGCCGATCGAACGCACGATGGGCGGTCAACTATTCGTGCTCATTCGTGTGAATTCGTGGGCGGAAATGACCGGAGCGGCCGGCATTACGCTGCGGCGAGCGATGACTTGTTGTTAGTCATGACGACTGTTTCCCACAGGTCGATGGCATCGTGCTTGTAGCGGTAATCGATCTGCATTTTGGTTTTGCGGATGAGTTCCGGCAACGCCAGATCGGTGCGCCAGCCGAGGCGGGTGCACAAGGGACAAAGCCACTTTTCGATCATGGCGACGAAGCGGTTGCTGCTCTGGAAATGGTTGAGCACGACGATGCGGGCATCGGGCTTGGCGACGCGCTGGGCTTCCTGCACCAGCACCACCGGATCACTCACCACGCTGATCACGTGGCTGATAAATACGTGGTCGAAATAGTTATCAGGAAACGGCAGCGACAGCGCGTTGGCCTGAACGAGCGAGACGTTGGTGATGTTCTGCTCGCGGATTTTTTTGCGGGCTTCGCGGAGCATGCCGTCGGAAAGGTCAATGCCGATGATGCGCCCCCGCGCGGGGTAGAAACTCAGGGAAGCGCCGGTGCCGATACCCAGGTCCAGCACGGTATCATGCTCCACGATGTTCATGTGCTGGATGGCGGCCTGCACGCGTTTCTTTACCAGCTTGGCAAAGGTAACGTCGTAGACCATCGATTGAATATCGTAGATTTTTTTGGTTGTCGTTTCCTGCATGGCGTTTGTGGGCGAAAGGATATCAAGACCACGATCGGTGTAAACTCGGGGCTTCCCCGGTATTCGCAGGAAACATCAAATTATTCTTCGTGTTTCATGTCGTGTTTCATTCGGCTCGATCCATGGAGGAGGCTGCGGCGTCGAGCAGCCATGTGACGGTTCCGCCGGTCGCCGAGGTGTCAAGGCGCTGGATGGGCAGGCGATCGGGGTCTTTAGGCCCTTCCAGCACTTCGGCCACGCGGGCGGCCTTATCCTTGCCGCCGCACAGGACGAGGACTTCCTTGGAACGGTTGATGAAAGGAAAAGTGACGGTAATGCGCGAGTGCGTGCCTTTGGGAATCGGCATCAGGCTGTAATCATCCGGAATGCGATTGGCGACCACGCGGTGTTCCTGCTCTTTCAGCGCCGTGGTTCCGGGGAAGAGGCTGGCGGTATGGCCGTCGGCGCCCATCCCCAGGAGCATGACGTCTCCGCCTTCGTCGCCGAAGTGCTCTTTGAGAAGTTGGCCGTAGGACTTGGCCGCCTGCTCGGGGTCTCCTTCGCCTTTCATGCGAAAGACCTGCCCCGGCGGAATGGGCACTTTGCTGATGAGCGACTCGTTGGCCATGCGGTAATTGCTGTCGGGCGAATCGGGCGCGACGCAGCGTTCATCGCCGAAGTAGAGTTCGACATTGCGCCAATCGATCTGCGACTTCCAGGCGTCGGTGGCGAGCAGTTCGTAAAGCGCCTTGGGCGTACTGCCGCCGGAAAGGAAGAGCGAGAAGAGATTTCCCTCTTTCTCGCACCGCGTGGCGGCGGCGACGATCCGCCGGGCGGCTTCTTCAACCATCTCGTTTTGATCTTTGACAACTTTAATAACAGGAGCGCTCATGTGCGAATACTACTGGCATACGCCTCGAACCACAATCGCGCCGCCGCAAAGAAGCGCGAGACTATCGATTGTTGCGAGCGAGCGGCACGACTTTGGAGGCCAGAATCCTTCGATCGCGGGTGAGCAGCGGGACATTGTGGGCGAGGCTGGTGGCGGCGATCAATTGGTCGGCGGGGTCGCTGGCAAAATCGAGCCTTCGAACGGCCCGACAGACCTCGGCCGTAAGCGGCCATATTCGCAGTCGCCGCAACGCCTCGGCCATCAGCGGGTGATCCAGATCGACATCAATGCGTGCACGTTCGGCAAGCATTTCGATCTCCCACATGACGATCGGGCAGATGCCGCATTCCTCGCCGGCAATAAGTGTAGCCTCATGCGGCGTGAGCTCGCCGACGAGCGACTTTACGACGATGTGCGTGTCCAGATTCAGCATTCCACTTGATTCCGGTTGAGAGAATGTTGCCCTTGATCTTCATCTTCCCCTTGAGCACGCCAATCATGGCGCCAAACGATCCGCGAATGGGCGTGAGTTTGGCCACCGGTTTGCCGTGCTTGGTGATGATGATCCCCTCATCCTCGACATTGTCGAGGATTTGCAGCACCTGCTGTTTGAACTGCGTGGCGGCGATGGTCTTCATCGGGAGGATTGTATGAGTGGACAGAAAAAGTGTCCAGTCTATAACGCGCGCTCAATTCCGCCGGCGGAGTTGCGATCAGCCGGCCTTCGAGATTCATTACGCCATCGCATGCGCCGGCTTGGGCAATTCATCGTGAATCGTCTGCTGCTTCGGCTGGTCGCCGTTGAAGCTGAACAGCATCATGTCGTCGTCGATCTTCGCCTGAAGGTGAACCGGCCGTTGCCATACCTTCCAAACGTTCTTCAGTGTCTCGACGGCGAACTTGATTTCGATGTCCATTCCGCTGTGCTTCTGCGCCAGATAAAGTTCCCCGCGGTTGCAGTAGTTGCCGTCGACGACGTAGATGAAGGGACGGCCCATGTTGGTGAGCTGATACAGCAGCGTGTGCTTGATGCGGTGCGCGTCGCGGCTGATGATGCGGAGTTGGCCGGTGTGCGGGTCGCGGCCATATTGGTAGAACTTGTGCTTTTCGATGAATTCGGGCGTCATGAATTCATCGATGAACTGCACATCGTTGTACACCCGGCGGACTTCGAAAATCTTGTCGCGGCCGAGGCCCAGGCCTTTGTCCCATTTCTTCTTCGCGCCCAAATCCTGACATTCTTCGTAATCTTTGCCGAACTTGCCTTTGTTCCAGCGGTCTTCAATATCGCGGAAGAGCTCGATGCCGATCTTGTACGGATTGAACCCGCCCGGCGGCATGTGAACGGTGCCGCTGTGATGATCGGCATAATCGATCACCTCGGCCGCGGTGACGAAATGCTTGCTCATCAACGTGCTGTGCCAGTAGCTGGCCCAGCCTTCGTTCATCACTTTCGTCATGCCTTGCGGCGCGAAGTAATACGCCTCCTCACGCACGATGCTGAGGCAATCGGCCTGCCAGTCTTCGAGCCGCGCGTGTTCGAGCAGATACATCAGCACATCGCGCGTGGGCCGCGCCGGGGTGGCGTGATGCTTTTTGGCGGCGTCTTCGCGGAGCTTTTTCGACTCTGCCGCCAGCTTCTCCGGCGGGTTCATCCAGCGATCGAGATAGTCCTTCGACTTGAACTTGGTGACCTCGGGCCCCTGTCGCGATTGCACAACGCCCGAACCCGTCGGCCGCTGCGCCGTTTCCATCGGCCCGCGATTGAGGAACATGCTGTGCGGGTCAATCAGATCTTCGATGCTCAGGCACACATCCATCCATCGCTCGACCGCATCATGCCCGTGCTGCTCGATATACCGCCGCACGCGCGTGGCGTGGTTGGCCATCTCATCCATCATCTTGCGATTGGTCTGGCTGAACCACGCGTTGTTCTTGAAAAAATCGCAGTGGCCGTACACGTGCGCGATGACCAGCTTCTGATCGACCAGCCCGTTGCTTTCCTGCAGATAGGCGTAACACGGATCGTTGTTAATCACCATCTCGTAGATGCGACCGAGGCCATAGTGATGCTGCTTACGCAGGCGTTCGTATTCCATTCCGAACCGCCAGTGCGGATATCGCTGCGGAAACCCGCCGTACGCGGCGATCTGATTCATCTGCTCGTAGTCGCACATTTCAAAAACGGTCGGAAAGAAATCCAACCCGTACGACTTCGCCTGCTCACGAATAAGCTTCTTGGCGGCGAGCAGCTCGGGAGGAAAGGGGATGAGTATGTGTTTTGGCATGAACCGCTCTCTCCATCGTTACGACGCCGCCGACGACGGGTTCAGCCCCGTCGGAAGGCCGTCGATGCTCGTGAGGTTCTTCTTGGCGCGATACTCGGCCATTTCCGACGCGCCCTTCTTGTTAGTCCAGTTGGAAATCTGATCGCGATGTTCAACAAACTGCATCTTCGGCACGCCAAACCCACACGACGTCTGCACCGATTCAACGTGCAGCACAAGGATCTGCCGCTGCCCCGCCGCCGAGGTGAAGTTGGCGATGAGATCGTTCCATTTCGCGTCGGTCGGCTGCACAACCTCGCCGCGGCCGTACAAGCGAAGAATCAGCGGCTTGGCGCCGAAACTGCAGAGCATCATCGTCAGTCGACCGTCGTTGAGAATGTGTGCCGAGGTCTCATTCCCACTGCCGGTGAAATCAAGATACGCGACCGTCTTGTCGTTCAAGACGCGGAGTGAATCAGTGCCCTTCGGCGAAAGATTAACTCGCCCCGTGCTGGCCGCCGACGCGACGAAGAATATGGGGGATTGAACGATGAACTCGGCAAGGACAGGTGTCAGAGTTTGAAAAAATGATGCCATGAGCGTTGCAAAAATGTATTACCTTGAAGAATTATGCGATCCCGGCCTTCTCGTTTGTCCATTCCATGGTACATGAATTCCAGAGTGACTTCCGCTTTCTCGATGGTCGGTTTTACCGACAATCTTTCCCGCCCAGCGCTTGCAGAGCCACTCAAAGAACTCGTCGTACACATGGAAATAATTCCCGTCAGACTTTCGTCCGTTGCTACAAGCGATGTCCTTTACCAAACGCTCGATCCAAAACCAGCATCCCTGACCTTCGCCTAGGAACCCATCGAGAGAGCGAACGAAATCTGATGGCGGGTAATAGTTACTAGGGACCATAATGTCTGCATCATCCAGCTCCCGCTTGATTGATTCCCAGAGCGCATCTGCGATCTTTTCCTTCTGGCCCATGGTGTAAGAATCAGCATCGCGCGCCTGCGTGGGGGCCGACATCTAATGCCCCTTCCCGAAAAACGTCTTGATCGAATCGTAAATATCATCCTTCGAATTCACCCGACTCGTCAGCA
>CAZXLA010000005.1:47664-56752 GCA_964641895.1 uncultured Tepidisphaeraceae bacterium | reverse complement strand
GACGTTGGAGTGCGTCAAGTGGCAAACAATGCAATCAACACACTACTTGACCTAAGAGTCAAGTAGTGGCACCCGCTGGCGCGCGTATCAAATGGGAGTCGAACAACACGGCAAGCCGCAACGACGGAATTTACTTTCTGCCGTATAGAAAATGAATCGCCCCAAAGCTTCCCGCCGCCGAGACGCCGAGCAGGCCGCCCAAGGCCAGCCAATTTTCTGATTTCGGCTTGGCGGCGGCGCTGGGGCGTTTGCCTTGGGCGGGTTTCTTTTCGTCGCGGGCGCCACCGTCGTGGGAGTCTTGGGGCTGGTGTTTGTCCGGCGGAGCAGCGTGTGGATTGATCTTCTTGACGGGTTTCGCGTGCGAACCGGCGACATCGTGCGTTAGGTCGCCATGAGAATCATGCGAGGATTCAACGGAGGATTCATCGACGCCGGCGGCGAGGATGTCGGCTTGCCGGGGGTGTTCGCCCAGCCATTCGATCGCGCCCGTTTGCAGATCGTACACGCCGCCGACGACCTGCACGTTGCCGCTGTTCACCGCCGCCGCGATCGCTTCACTTCTGCGCAGCAGGTCGTGCATCGACTGCTGCACGTTGGCACGGATCGAAAGCCGAATGAGACGTGCGCCGCGTGCTTCAGGGTCGCGCTCTTTCACGGCATGAACGGCGGGGATGATGTTATCGACGAGCCTGGCGATGTGCCCGTGCATCTCGGCGCCATCGGCCACCGCCGTCACCGCGCCGCACTTGGTGTGGCCGAGCACGACGATGAGGCCCGTTCCGAGATGGCCCACGCCGTATTCGATCGTGCCGATTTCATCGCTGTCGGCGACATTGCCCGCGACGCGGATGACGAACAGATCGCCTACGCCTTGGTCAAAAATCGCTTCAACCGGCGAACGAGAATCGGCGCAGGCCAGAATCGCCGCGAAGGGTTTTTGGCCGTTTGCGAATGTTTCGCTGCGCCGCGCCTGATCGAAGCGGGGAAACTTCGACTCGCCGTAGCGGTAGCGGTCGTTGCCATCGAGCAGCCGCGCCAGCGCCTCGCGCGGTTCAAGGTTCATCTTTGGCTGTTCATGCGTTGCATCGGCGCCCGGCTTTTCATCATGTGCATCGTGCGCCGCTTGCGGCTTCGTGGCACTTTCAACATGCTTCACGACCGGTGATTGGTGAGGCTCGGCATGATGCGAAGGCGCAGAAGCAAACGCGACCGAGGACGAAAGTAACGACAAGATAGTAATCGCATGTTTCATGGCTGCTCGATCGACATCGGCGCGATCGAGCAACGAATGAAGCGCTGGCGAGAGCTTGGGACCGATAACGGTTAGTGAATGAACCGCATCCGCCCAAAATTAGGCACGATTGCCGGCACCGATTCGCCGGGGACGGGTTTGTAGCCCGCCGGCCAGTAGACGAAAAAGGCTTTGCCGAGCAGAAAGCGACCGGGCACTCGGCCGGCGTCGGCGACGAGGTCTTCGCCGGGCAGGTTGATCGGCTGGCGCCAGTAGCGCCCGTCGCCGCTGATGAGCGAGTTGTCGCCGCAAGTGAAGTATTCATCCGGCCCGAGGTGCATCACCCGCTGCGGAAAGTTTTCCGGCGACGCCCAGTCGAGGGCGGCGCCCGCGTTGGGCGGCGAGGCAATGGTGTCACCGGTGCCGCGCTCGCGGTTGGTGTAATACACGTCGCGCCACAGGCTCAAATGCCTGATCTCCGCCTGCTGGTTCTCGGCGGTGAGGCTGATCTTCGGTTTTGGAAGCTTCTCGCGAGCGTTATAGGCGTTCACGAGAAACGCCAGATCGGGTGCGTATTGATTCGGCGCGGTGACGATGAGATCGCGCTCGCCCACGCGCAGCGTCACCTGATAGTCGGCGTGAATCAATTCGACTTTGATCGGACGTCCGACCGACTCTGCAATTGTTGCCGCGCCGATGATCGTTTCAGCGCCGCTGCGATCGCGCATCAGCAGCGTTGCCTTGGTGGGGTCGAGTTGAGCAACAAACGTTCGCTCAACATCGGTGCCGGGCCGCACGGCGAGGTTGACCTTTAACGCGCCATCGCCCGATTGGCGTGTGTAGTACATTGCCAGCTTCACATCGGAAACATTGTTATCGGCGATGTATCCGCCCAGGTCATACATATCCGGTGGCGCGGGTTGGCCGCCGGATTGAATGCTCTGGTTGAGCGTCACGTCGTAGGCGAGCCAATCGGTCAACGCAGGCGCGAAGGGAGTGCCGGGCATCGGGTTGGCTTCGGCGGTGAAATTCAACGTCGCGGCACCGGCGGGGTTGTTAAACTTGAAGAATCGTTTCCCGGTCAAATCCCACCCCATCTGCTCCGGCTGCGCTTGCCACGGCTGGACGAACGGTGGATCGTTGCGCACGGGTTGATTCAGAACATTCGTAACAATCCGCGGCTTACTGCGCGGCTGAAAGTCGTTGTCGAACACGACCCGCCAAAGCGCTTCCTGTGCCCAACGAGGTTTGGTTTGGACGACGAATTCTTCCAGCTTGCTTTCTTTGCCCTTCAGCGCAACGTAGATATCGCCGTCGAGAACCAGGATCGATTCACCCGGCTTGCCGATCAACCGCTTGATGTAATTCTGCGTGTAATCATGCCGCTCCGGGTCGGCGGGGGATTTGAATACCACCACGTCCCAACGATGCGGCTGCTGCAAAAGATACAGGTACTTCAACACCAGAATGCGATCGCCATAATACACCGGCGGATTCGTGGCGACGTTGCTCGCGTCGATCGGGTTGAAGCGAGGAATGCGATAGCCGCAATTGGGACAGTGCACGCGGAACGTCTTGTCGACGGTTTGTCGATTCGAATTCCGATCCAGCACAGGACGATTCAGGCGGGCGGTGGGGGGAATGGCCACGTCGTCGCCGTCGGCTTCCTGCGATTGGTAGTTCACCTCAAAGTCGTAGCCGCAATCTTCACAGCGGTATCGCATGTGCGCGCCGAGCAGTGTCGGGGCCATTGAGCCGGTCGGGATCACGAATGCTTCGACAATGAACGCGCGGAACATGAACGCGAGAATAAACGCCACCAGAATCGACTCGATCGTTTCCTTGATGTTGGTGTGCTCCGGCGGAGGAGCGGGCAATGAGGATTGGGCTGCAACGGGTTCGTCCATGATGGCGGTGATGGTAGTTGATGATGCGGCTCAAGGCGAGATTGTGATCGGTGAGTTGTAGATTGTAGGTTGTCGGTTGTGGGTTGGCATTTATATAGGTTGGTAAAGGGCCGAACATTACTGAAACCCTCGCAAAATCTGAATCACACTCAATGCCGCGACTTCGCCTCCCTCTCATCCGCGTCCATCCGCGTTCATCTGCGGCCAACGATCCTCTTCCATTCGGTCCGCACGCGCCGATATTGAACCCATGAAGTTCGACATTCCCGCCGATATTCGCGGGCTTATTTTTGATTGCGACGGAACGCTGGCCGACACCATGCCGCTGCATTATCAGGCGTGGGAAGCCGCCATGCAGCATCACGGGGCGGAGTTTCCTGAAGCCCTGTTCTGGGAATTTGCCGGCATTCCCACCGATCGGATCATCGAGCTTCTTAACGAACGCCACGGTTGGAGTGTGCCTGTGGCGGAGGCGGCGGAATTGAAGGAGAAAAAGTATCTTGAACTCATCGACAAAGTGCGTCCGATCGAGCCTGTGACCGATGTCGTGAAGCAGTACGCGGGCAAGCTTCCAATGGCCGTCGCCACCGGCGGCACGCGCGCGATCGTTACGCGAACATTGGCCGCGGTGAATTTGCTGGAACAGTTTCAGGCGATCGTGACGGCGGACGATGTCTTGCACGGCAAACCCGCGCCCGACATCTTCATTGAGTCGGCGCGCCGACTCGGCGTGCCGCCGGCGCTGTGCCTGGTATTCGAAGACGCCGACTTAGGAGTGCAGGCCGCCCGCGCCGCCGACATGCGCGTCATCGATATCCGTCAACCAGGGCCGCATTAGAGCGTTTTTCACTCTATTGTAGCGGCGGCCATCCCGGCAGTAGTGTCCGGAATTTCTTTCCGATAAATTAACAAAGTCCTAACTTGCGCGACGGGTTGTTTTTTGTTCTAATTTGGCAGTGAAGCGTGACTTGCCGTGACCGCCGACTGTCGAATTGCCGGCGGAGCTCTCTCAGATTCCGGGTTTTGAGGTCATCGCCGCTTCACTTTCACGGTTGCATCGAGCGTACGATCATGGCAATCGTCTGCTGCACATGGATTCGGTGCTGGTGGCTTATCTGCTGGCGTTTTTCAATCCGGTTCTGCGATCGTTGCGGACGATCGAGGCTCTGGAGTGTGACTCGCGTTTCGAGCAAACGTTCAGTGAAGCTTCGCTACGCAAAAGTACGTTTTCCGATGCGGCGGCATTGTTTGATCCGCATCTGTTGCGGCCGATTGTGGCGGAGCTGAAAAAGCGTTTGCCCGATCTGGAGAAGATCGATTCAGACTTAGGCACGATCGTCAAGCGTGTGGTGGCGATGGACGGTTGGATGTTCACCGTCGCTTCTTCGGTGGCGTGGGCGATCCATCAACGCCGGACCGACGGCCGGATGGGTGCGCGGGTGCGGCTGGATTTGTCGTTATCGATCCACGACCAGGATGTCGAATCATTCGACGTGGCGGGGGTCGAGCAAGGCTCTGAATCCAAGGCGATGATCGAACAGGTCGCCGAAGGCAAAATCTACATGATCGACAGCAATTACGTCCATTTTGCGTTTTTGCGGGCGATTATTGATCGAAAAAGCGACTTCGTCGTACGCGGCCGGGAAGACGCGCCGGGCTTTACCGTCCAGACGAGCCGGCCCTTGAACCCAGCCGACCAAGAGCACGGCGTTGTGAGCGACGAGACCGGCATCATTCCTGCCACCTGCCGCAACATCGACCGCCAGCCGCCGACACAAACCCTGCGTCGCATCGTCATCCGCCGCCCGGGTTGTGAACAGGTGATTCTGTTTACCACGCTGCTGGAGCCCGAAGCGCAGCAGATCGGCGCGATCTACAAAATGCGCTGGCAAATCGAGTTGTTCTTCCGCTGGCTCAAGGTTTATTGCCGCATGGGCCATCTGGTGGGCCACAGCCGCAACGCTGTCACGCTGCAGTTTTACGTGGCGGTCATCGGAATGCTGCTGATGTACATCTCCACCGGAAACAAGCCTGATTTATACATGCTCGTGGCGTTGGGCCAGATCAGCCAGGGACATTCCACGCTTGAAAAGATGATGCCGTGGATCGAGCGACGCCGGCTTGAAAAGGAAAACGCCAGATTACGCCGTGAAAAAAAGAAGACGTAATCCATCGGGAGGAATTGTTTTGTCGATTCTCTCTGCGCCGCTGCCTGCGCACAAATAATCACTGCTGACGACCCCCACCCGCTGATCTGGCAAATCCACCGATCCAAGCCAGACACCAACCCAAAATCTGCGTAAGATACCGGACACTACTGCCGGGACGGGCGTCGCTACAAAGAGAATCGCGAGCCGAAAACTTTAGCGACCGGTCGTATTGCTGCGGGAATCGGGTCGCTGACGCTCGCCGCTTGTTTAATGTGAATCCCTTGGATGCGTATTGAACGGTTACCAGGGAAACTTGACACTACTATCGCGATTGCTACGGTATGCGGCTCGCTTTGGCGGCGGGTTGCATCCCGCCGCCGCATTTTATCCCGCCGGCGCTTATCCGGTGGGCGGCTGCTAAGCACAGTCGGCTCAAGGAGTTAGTCATGCAGCCGGTCCAGAAAATCAGCAAGATGCGCAAGCGAAAACGCCGCGCGCATCACGCGTTAACGCCGATCCAGTATGTGCGTTGCCCACAATGCGGCAACGCCAAACTTCCGCATGCCGCCTGCGGCAATTGCGGGTTTGTCAATCCGGGTTTGGCGCTGGCGGTTGAAGAGAAGCAAAGCTAACAGTTTAGGCAGGGCCACGGGAGGCTGACGGTGCGAGTTGCGGTCGACGTGATGGGCGGCGATCGTGCGCCTGGCGAGATCCTCAAAGGATGCTGGCAGGCGGCGGAGCTTTTGTCCGGCGACGACATGGTTCACCTCGTCGGCGACGGCGCGATCATCAACGACGCGCTATCTACCAACCCGGTGCCCGCCAACAAATTAAAGCATTACAACGTTGTCGCGACGACGCAGATCATCGAGATGGATGACTCCCCGGTCGAATCGATTCGCGCCAAACCCGATAGCTCAATTGCCGTGATGTGCAGAATGGTCTCCAAAGGGGAGGCCGATGCCGTTATTTCTGCCGGAAACACCGGCGCGTGCGTGGCGGCGTCGCAGCTTCGAATGCGTTTGCTTCCGGGCGTCGCTCGGCCGGGCATTGCCGTGGTGTTGCCGACGTTTCATGGGCCTGTCGTCGTTTGCGACGTGGGCGCGCAAGTCATCGCCAAGCCCAAATACCTGCAACAGTTTGCGCTGATGGCCAGCGCGTACTCGCACGACCTGTTCAACATCGAAACCCCGCGAGTGGCACTGCTGAGCATCGGCGAAGAAGATGCCAAGGGCACCGGCACCGTTAAGGAAGCCCGAAAGCTTTTGCGCGACGAGCCGCTGATCAATTTCATCGGCAATATTGAAGGCAAAGACGTCTTTAAGGGCACCTGCGATGTGATTGTGTGCGACGGCTTCGTCGGCAACATTCTGTTGAAGTTCACCGAAGGCCTCAGCGAAGGCATCTTCCAGACCATGGCCGCAGAAATGGAGCAGGAGTCGGCGGAGGTGTTTGAGAAGTTTAAGGGCGTTGCCAAACGAATCTGGGCCCGCCACGACTGGCAGGAGCACGGCGGCGCCCCGCTTCTGGGCGTCGGAGGCATTTGCATGATCTGCCACGGGCGCAGCGAAGCCAAGGCCATTAAAAACGCGATTCGCGTCGCAAAGCAACTGGTGAACAGCGGCGTGAACGCGAAAATTACCGCACGGATCGCCCAAAGCATTCAGGTGACCGACGAGTGATCTCATTTTCGATTTTCGATTTAGCGGGGCGAAAAACGCCAACCAAATCAAAAATCGAAAATCCAAAATCCAATATGAACCAATACTCCGCCATCATCGCCGGAACCGGGTCGTGCCTGCCGGAAAAGCGTCTCACCAACGCGGACCTTTCGAAAATGGTGGACACCAATGATGAGTGGATCGTCCAGCGCACCGGCATCAAAGAGCGCCGCATTGCCGGGCCGGGGGAATCGACGCTGACCTTCGCCAGCAAGGCCGCCACCATGGCGCTCAAGGCCGCCGGGCTGGAACCCAAACATCTTGATTTGATTTTGTGCGCGACGGTCACGCCAGAGCTATCGATGCCTTCAACAGCATGTCTCGTGGGCGCGGCGCTGGGGCTTGACCGGACGCCGGCGTTCGACATATCGGCCGCCTGCAGCGGATTTCTGTACGGGATGCATACGGCCGGCGCGTTCATTGAATCGGGTCGCTACAAAAACATTCTGGTGATTGGCGCCGAAACGCTCACACGCGTCGTCGATTATCAGGATCGCAGCAGTTGCATCCTGTTCGGCGATGGCGGCGGGGCGGTGATTTTGTCCCGGTCGCAGGAACCCAACCGCGGCCTGCTCCACAGCAGCATTCACGCCGACGGGCACGGCTGGGAATATCTTTACACGCTGCCGGGCGCCCGCCAGCCGATCACCCCGGAGATGATCGCCAGCCGCCAGCACTTCATGCGCATCCGTGGGCGGGAAATATTTAAGTTCGCGGTCTCGCGGTTTAATGAACTGATTGATGACGCGCTGGAAAAAACAGGTCTGACGATTGACGACATCAAGCTCATCGTGCCGCACCAGGTGAATTTGCGAATCATCGACAGCGCGATGGAACGCCTCGGATTGCCCCGCGAGAAGGCGTACATCAATATTGAGAAATACGGCAATACGTCGGCGGCATCGATTCCGATCGCGCTCGATGAGGCCGTGCGGCTGGGCAAGCTCAAGAAGGGCGACGTAGCGCTGATGGTGGCGTTTGGCGCGGGGCTGACTTGGGCGAATGCGGTTATTCGCATGTAGAGGCGTTGCGGGCAGTTGCGTGGTAACGATTGACGATTAGGGGATTCGGTTTCGATCGGTCACTTGAATTCTTAATCGTCAATCGTTAATCGTTAGCCGCTCCTAACAGGAAAATTGAAGAAACAAAAATGAGCGTTCGAACTTACATTCTCTGTCCCGGCCAGGGTTCCCAGCACGTCGGCATGGGCAATGACGTCGCCGAGAAGTTCGCCGTCGCCAGGGCGGTTTATGATAAGGCAAGTGCCGTGCTCGGCTTTGATTTGGCCGACCTGTGCTTCAACGGGCCGGACGAACGGCTCAACCAGACGGACATCAGCCAGCCGGCCATTTACGTCACCAGCATCGCCTGCTTCGCCGCAGCGAAAGAGGCGGGGCTGATCCACCCCGAGCAAGTGGCCGCGTATGCCGGCTTGAGTCTTGGCGAATACACCGCGTTGCATCTCGGCGGGGCGTTTTCATTTGAAGACGGCCTTAAACTCGTCGCGGCGCGAGGGAAATATATGCAGGAAGCCGCTATTGCCACCCCAAGCGGCATGGTGGCGGTGCTCGGGGCTGATCAGGCGGCGGTCGAAAAGCTGTGCGCCGAAAACGCCGCGGGCGAAGTATTGGTTCCCGCGAATTATAACGCGCCGGGCCAGATCGTCGTCAGCGGGACCAAGACTGCCTGCGAGCGTTTCGCGACTGCCGCGGGCGCCGCCGGTTTCAAAGCCATACCGCTTGTTGTCGCCGGCGCGTTTCATTCCCCGTTGATGCAAAACGGTGCCGACAAAATGCAGGCCGAATTGGCGACGGCCAGAATTTCATCGCCGCGGCAGACGGTTTATTCGAACGTGACTGCGCACCCGCACACCGATGCGGCTTCGATTGTGAAATTGCTTGTCGATCAAGTCGTCAAGCCCGTGAAGTGGGAACAGACGATGCAGACGCTTTTCGCTTCGGGTGAAGTGCGGTTTATCGAACTCGGGCCGGGGCGCGTGCTGACGGGGTTGTTGAAGAAGATCAATCGCCGCATTGCTGTTGATAATTATTCAAGCGCCGAATCGATCAACGCGCCGTA